>JAFZCF010000185.1 GCA_017552165.1 Clostridia bacterium | reverse complement strand
GGCATTTCCACCAAACTTTCTTATTGCTGAATTCCATATAGTTTGATGGATCAAGGCCGACATTTTTGTCATAATTCCATTCAGCCATCAAATCCGGTCTGACAGTTGCCAAATCGTTTATTCCCTTGATTGGCTTTTCATGAGAACAAAATGGACAGTTATGGTGATTTGTCGTCCGATTGTTGATAGCTGACAACCATTCCTTATTACAGATGGGACAGAGCCAGTACGCTTTGTGGCCGGATCCGAATGTAAACATATCGGGTTTGTTCTGCCCATTTTTGGTTGGATGCCATTGTTTAGCGATTTCGGGATACACTGATTCAAGGTCATTAAAACCTTTCAATACACGCAATCCGTGACAATATGGACATCCGTATCCGCGCGACATGACAGTTATCGGATTTTCCCACTCATGACCGCATTTTCCGTGCCACCATACAATGGTATTCGTATGTGGCGGAAACATGTATGGAGTCAAAAAGCCATTTTTTGTCGGATGCCAAAGTTGTGCAATCTCGGGATACGCCTTGCCAAAGGAATTATCCTCTTTGATGGCAAGATAGTTCTGCAAAATCAAAATCCGATCTTTGAAAGTGTTTACAGTTAAGTTGGAATATGTTGTTGTAATTGCTCCCTTACTTTTTTCACCATTTCCATTGAAGGGGTGTTTCGATGATAATTCCTGAAGCAATTTTGTGATTGCATCGTCTAACGCGCGATAGCTTGCATTGTTTCCAGAAAAAGGCGTACTCACAAATACAGTTGAATCTGCAATAAGCAACTCACTGGAAACATGTTTTTTGTTTTCTATAAGTCTCACCAGATGAATGTTGTTTTGCTTGCAAATCTCATGTTTTCTCTGCTCTTTTTCAACAGCATTTTCACCGTGCCAAGCAATACCGTCGTATTCAATTCCCACATTGATCGAAGGCAAAAAAATGTCCAGTTCCATTTGGCTGGAGAAAATGTCTTTATATGAGTTTACTGCATCAGGAAAAATGCTTTTGAGGTAGAAGAAGACCGCTTGCTCCGGGAACGAAGTTTTTAGGCCTTTTCTACATTCTGGGCAGCCACATCCATTATATCTGTTGTTGATTTTGGCCGTCCATGTGTGCCCGAATCTGCATTTCCAGCAAGCTGTTTTATTGCTTTGTGAGCCGATAGTGTCGGGAGAAAGCCCCAACTTTGAGTTGGCATCAAAGTCCCATTCTTTAAGAAGCCAATCAACTTCCGAAACTGTTTGCGCTGGTTTTTTCATTTTGCACTTCTTTGGTTTGTTTGCGGTTTCGGTTTTGTAATCTTTCGCAGGGTTAACATGCTTTTACTCTATTATTTCTCCCCGGGCTTGACGGTCTTTGAAAGATCCCAGACGAGGCGGCCGTCCTCTTCCTTTATCGGGATGAACACCGGGGTTTCCGCGCGGCCGGCGCTCCTGTCGTTCGGCGAGTGGAGCGTGAGCCACGTTCTGCCGTCAAAGTCGGTGAAGATCATGCCGTGCCCGCCGTCGTAGTCCCCGAGGATCGATTTTGAAAACAGCGGCTCACCGAGCTGCTCCCACGGACCGGTCACCTCGCCGGACGGGCTCTTCGCCATCCCGACGCAGTAGCCCTCGCTGTCCCAGTTAGACCATATCATGATGAGCGAGCCGTCCGAGAGGGTATGGACGAAACATCCGTCGGTGACGCCCTGAGTGTGCCACGGCGCGTCGGTGGCGCGGAAAAGCTCCACCGGCTCGGAAACGAACGACCTCAGGTCGTCCGACATCCTCGCGCACGCCATCCGTCCGATATTGTCGTCGGTCGACACCCATTCGTGAACGAAAACCATCCACGGCCGGCCGTCTTTGTCGATGAAAAGCGTCCCGTCGATGGCGTCCCAGTCGGACGGGGTGACGTGCCCGTCCGAATGAAGGGTGAACGGCCCCTCCGGCTGATCGGCGCGGAAAACGGCGCAGCCGTGCTTTCCCGTCGCCGTCGAACTGTAAGTCGTGAACATGTAGTAGGCGCCGCCGTAAGCGTACACCTCGGGGGCCCAGGGGCTCCCGCCGAAATCGGCGGGCTTTTCGACAACGTCCCCGATGAGCACCCACCTGCCGTTGAGCTTATTGCCCGACGAGCGGTAGAGCGTCCAGCCCGTGCCGTACATGTAGTATCTCGATTTCGCCCTGAGCACGAAGGGGTCGCGCAGACCGACGACCTTTGACGTGATCAGCGCTTCCTCCGGCGGGACGATAACCGTCTCGGCGGGCTCCGCCGTCGCGTCGGAGGTATTGTCGGAACCGGTTGTGCCGGCCGGACCGGACGGCGCTGCGCAGGAAACGAGCGCCGCCGGGAGCATGAGCGCCGCCGTCAGTATCGAAATGATTTTTTTGAAGTTCATGTTTGCTTTTCCTTTAACAGGGAATGCCCGCGGTATCCCCGCGACGTGTTATCCGAGGCGCGAAAAGGATATCGAAACGGTGTTCTTGACGGTGCCGAAGGCGGGGATGACCGGCAGAGTGCCGTTTTCACGCTCATCGTGACGGCCGTTTATGTAGCAGTTCGTCGGCTCGAGCCCGAGAACGTAGTCGCCGCTCGCCATGCTTCGCCACTCGGTGAGTATCGGGAGGGTGTCGCCCGACCATTTCATGTTCATGACTATCCCGACCGCCGGGTTTTCGAGGCGGGCGGAGAATTCCGATCTCATTTTCTGAAAGAACACGCGCTCCTCCTCGCCGTCGGCCGGCTCGTCAAAGACAAGCTCGCGGCCGAGGCCGGTCTTGGCAAACTCGGTGCGCGGGACGGTCTCCCTGTCCTCCGGCAGGACGAGGCGGGCGGTCTCCGAAAGGAAGGGATAGCCGAAATTGCAGTGGTATATCTGCATATATTCCTCGCCGCGCGGGGTGAGATTTTTTATCTCGTCGTGGACCGTGACCTCAGAGCCGAAGACGGGGATCGTTATGACCCGTCTGAGCTCGAGCACGTGGCCGAACAGCGCAGTCTCGCGCACTACGCCGCTCACCGTGACGGCGTCGTCCGAAAGACCGGCCGAGACGTGCTCCGCCGGGGTGCCGTGATAACGCCCGTGGAGAGGGAACCACTCGCCGCCGTCCCTGTTTGCCGGGCCTGCGGAGCGCAGTCCGCAGGTGTAGAGCAGACCGCCGGGGAAATAATTCAGAAATTCGTTTTCGTAGGGCAGGTCTCTCAGCGGACTGTCGTATCCGTTTTTGCTCATCCACGAGACGTTCGTCCCGAGATAGACGGCCTTTCCGATGTCGAGGCCGTTGTCGGGGAGAATCTCAAGATACAGCCCGCCGGGGGTGGCGACCTCTATGACCTCCGCGCCCTTGGCTTTGCCCTCGGATATCGTCACTCGCCTGAGGGTGACGAGCTGCGCCGGGTTTCCTATATACCCTTTTTTTATGAGTTTTTCCATTTTTCCGGTCTCCTTTTCAGTTGAGTTCTTTTGTGAAATACGCGTGCGTTTCGGCCGTGCGCCCCTGTTCGTCGGTGACCACGATCCTGAAATAATTGGTGTAGGGATGAACGCGGAACTCGCCGCGGGTGGAGGGGGTCTTTGACGGCCTCACCGACTGGCAGGATCTTATGTCCGTCCTCAGCTCGATGGTGCGGGCGGGGGAGCATTCGACGGTCACGAGGCCGTCCTCGTAGCACAGCTCCTTTATCTCCGGCCCCATGGAGGCGTAAAAATGTCCTTTTTTAAGCGCGTCGGCGACCGAGGGATAGTCGAGTTTTTTCGCCTTTATCATGGTCCACGCGCTGCCGCATTCGCACGACGGGTCTCCCGGACGGGGGACAGGATGGTTGTCGTCGCTCCCCGTCACGAACGGGCGCTTTCCGCCGTGGAGCATTTCGTCGTAAACGTATCCGTTTCTGTCGTTGAATCCGCTGTAAACGCAGCCGCCGTTGTATATCTCGAGCGCGTCGAAGCCCTCGTACCCCATATAGTGCTGATAATACTCCATCGACCACGCGGGGTGGTTGTACGAGACGAAGAAGCCCGCCGCCTTTGCGCGGCGGATCATGTCGTTTATGCACTCCGGGGAATATTCCCTGACGTAGTCGGGAGCTTTTCCCCAGTTCATCCCGGCGGCGTATTTCGGGGCGTTGCCGAACATGTATTTCTCGCGGTGCAGGCAGACCTGCTCGGTCATGTCGCGATCGAGGGCTATGAAGCAGAGGTGACAGCAGCGGACGCGCTCGAAGCAGTCGTAGTCGATGTTGACGTCGTTTATCTCGACCTCGTAGCCGTTGAGCGCGAGGAACGAGCCGTCCGTCAGGTCGTTGTGGGGGATGAACACGTCGTGGTCGGTATAGGCGTAGATGCTGTACCCCATTTTCCTGTATTCTTCCTTGAGGTGCTCCGGGGTGTCGGCGCCGTCGGAAATAACCGAATGCGAATGGAGATTCGCCTTGTAGAACGTCCCCTCTTCCGGCAGAAGATAGTGCTTCATTTCATTTCTCCTTGACATTGATGCGCGCGAGCGCTTTTTTCAGATATATTCCGGTGAACGAGCCGGGCGTCACGGCGATCTCCTCGGGAGTTCCCTCGGCGATGACCGTACCGCCGTTCTCGCCGCCCTCGGGGCCCATGTCGATTATATGGTCACAGGTCTTTATGAGCTCGAGATTGTGCTCTATGACTATGACGGTGTTGCCCTGGTCGGTGAGCCGCTGGAGTATCTCGACGAGCCGCCTGACGTCGTCGGTGTGGAGTCCCGTCGTCGGCTCGTCGAGGATGTAGCAGGTTCGTCCCGTGCTGCGCTTGGCAAGCTCTGTCGCGAGCTTTACGCGCTGCGCCTCGCCGCCCGAGAGCGTCGTCGACGACTGGCCGATCTTTATGTATCCGAGGCCGACGTCGTAGAGCGTGCGGAGCTTTGAATATATCCTCGGCACGTTCTCGAAGAACGTCACGCCCTCCTCGACGGTCATTTCGAGCACGTCGTTTATGGATTTTCCCTTGTATTTCACGGCGAGGGTGTCGCGGTTGTACCTCTGACCCTTGCATACGTCGCAGGTGACGTAGACGTCGGGCAGGAAGTGCATCTCGATACACTTAACGCCGTCGCCCTGACAGGCCTCGCACCGCCCGCCCTTGACGTTGAACGAGAAGCGTCCCGGCCCGTAGCCGCGTATCTTCGCGTCGTTCGTCGACGCGAAAAGCGAGCGTATGTCGTTGAAAACTCCGGTATAGGTCGCGGGGTTGGAGCGCGGGGTGCGGCCTATCGGGCTCTGGTCAATGCCTATGACCTTGTCGAGGTTTTCTATCCCCGTCACGTCGGAGTGCGCTCCGGCGCGGGTTATCGCGCTGTTGAGCTTTTTGGCGAGGACGGGGTAGAGGATGCCGTCGACGAGCGAGGATTTGCCCGAGCCGGACACCCCGGTGACGCAGATGAATTTCCCGAGAGGGAAGCTCACGTCGATGTTTTTGAGATTGTGGAACGACGCGCCGCGCACCGTAACGCGCGATCCGCTGCCGGCTCGGCGCTTTTCGGGGACGGGGATGAGCTCCCTGCCGCTGAGATACCTGCCGGTTATCGAGCTTTCGCATCTCATTATCTCGTCGGGCGTCCCGCAGGCGACGACCTCGCCGCCCCGCACGCCGGCGCCGGGCCCGATATCGACGATATAATCCGATTCGAGCATCGTCTCCTCGTCGTGCTCGACGACGATGACGCTGTTGCCGAGGTCGCGGAGACTCTTGAGCGCGGCGATCAGCTTGCCGTTGTCGCGCTGATGGAGGCCTATGCTCGGCTCGTCGAGGATGTAAAGCACGCCCATGAGCGAGCTGCCTATCTGCGTGGCGAGCCGTATCCTCTGCGCCTCGCCCCCCGAGAGGGTGCCGGCCGCGCGGCCGAGCGTGAGGTAGCTCAGCCCGACGTTTTCGAGGAATCCGAGCCGGGAAATCAGCTCCTTTATTATCTCGCCGGCGATCTTGCGGTCCGTCGGCGAGAGCGAGAGGTTCTTTATGAAATCGAGCGCGCCGTTTATCGGCATGCGGCAGAGCTCGTCGATGTTGAGCCCTCCGACTGTCACGGCGAGGATCTCGTCCCTGAGACGTCTGCCTTTGCATCTCGGGCAGTCGACGAACTCGAAAAACTGATCGTAATAATCCTGATTCGAATAGAACGTTCCGCCCTCGGAGCGCTGCTCGATGAGCGTGAGGACGCCGTCGAAGCGCACGAAGCCGTGGGTGCGGCGCTTGTCGAACATCCTGTCGACCTCGAAGGTCTCGTCTCCCGCGCCGTAGAGCAGGACGTTCAGCGCCTCGGGAGAATAATCCTTTATCGGCGTGTCGAGGGTAAAACCGTATTTCTTTCCGACGGCGGCGTAGAGCGGCGCCGTCCAGGTGCTGTCCTCTATGGATTTGAAGCCGTTGACGTTTATCGCGCCGCCGGCGATGGAAAGCGAGCGGTCGGGGATCACGAGATCGACCGAAAGCGTCTTGAGCGACCCTATCCCGGCGCATTTTTCGCAGGCGCCGAGGGGATTGTTGAACGAGAACATGCGCGGGGTGAGCTCGCTCACGCCGAAGCCGTGCTCCTCGCAGGCGTAGTTCTGGGAATACGATCTCTCGGCGCCGTCCGGCAGGATTATCATTCTGAGATTCCCGTCGGCCATTTTGAGGGCGGTCTCGGCGGAGTCGGTCACGCGGCCCCGTATCCCCTCCTTCATGACGAGGCGGTCGACGATTATC
>JAFZCF010000184.1 GCA_017552165.1 Clostridia bacterium | reverse complement strand
GGTGTCAAAGGCGTCGCGCGACGCGGTCTTCGGCAGCGTGACGGTAAAGACCGGCGACTACGTCGGCATCTCCGGCAAGAACGTGCTGTTCGACTCGCCGTCAAGGCCCGAGGCGGTCATCGGCACGGTGGAGGCGGCGGGCGCCTCGGATCGCGGCGTTCTCATGCTGATAAAAGGACGTGACGTCCCGGACGGCGAGGCGCCGGAGCTTTCCGCGCTCGTCTCGGAGAAATACCCCGACCTCGAGCTCATAGAGATCGACGGCGGCCAGTCGGTGTACGACTATATCGCCGTGCTGATATAAAGCGAAGCCGACCTTGATCTTGCCTTCCGGCGAGGGGAAAGGCAAGGATTTCGCTCGGTTTTGCTCTTAACAAAGCAAAATATCGTCAGTAAAACGAAGGCATACACCGGGCCCCCTTGTGTAAAGGGGGCTGGCGGCATAGCCGCCTGAGGGATTGTTTTCATAAAATCTTTTGTTTTTCAATCCCTCCCCCGCAAGCGGTCCCCCTCCCTTTGCACAAGGGAGGCTGATTTGAAAACAATTACCAAAAATAAAGAAACGAGGACAAAAATATGCTTGTTCCATTCACAGACACAGACTGCGACGTTACCCCGGAGATCGCCGCGGAATACGGCTACCGCCTTATCAGTATGCCCTACTCGATAGACGGCAAGACCGTATACCCCTACGAGGATTTCGACGTCTTCGAGAGCCGTAAGTATTACGATATGCTCCGCTCCGGCGTCATCCCCACGACCTCCGCGCTCAGCGAAGAGATCTACCGCCGGCATTTCGAGCCCGTGTTCGCCGCCGGCAACGATATAATCTACGTCCATTTCTCGGCCGCGATGTCCGCCACCTTCGACGTCATGAACGGCGTCGTGAAGGAACTCCTTGAAAAATACCCCGGGAGAAAGTTCTACTCCATCGACACGATGGGCATAACCATCGTCAGTCTCCTCGTCGTCAGGGAGGTCGGCGACATGCTCAAGGCCGGCGTCTCCCCCGAGGAGATCGAAAAATGGGCCGAAAAGGAGGTCCCCTGCTTCTCGCAGTACTTCTTTGCCGACGATCTCAAGTTCTTCCGCCGCTCCGGCCGCGTAAGCGGTCTGGCCGCCGCCATGGGCGGGCTCATAGGCATCCGTCCGATAATCTATATGAACGCCGAGGGCAAGATGGTCTCGGTCGGCAAGGAGACCGGCCGCGCCAAGGCGATCAACCGCCTCCTCAGCGAGATACGCGAAAAGGGCGACGACGTCGTCTCCCACAGGATCATAATAGGCCACACCGACTCTCCCGACATCGCCGAGGAGATCAGAAACCGCCTCATCGCCGAATACGGCGAAGGGCTCAGGGTAGAGATATGCGTCACCAACCCGACGGCGGGCGCCCACTGCGGCCCGAACGGCGTCGGCGTCGCCTTCCATTCGGTTCACAGATAAGGACGGGCCCGGTTTATGATAGAAGTCAGAGAAGTCAGGACGGCGAAGGAGCGCCGGGATTTTCTCGATCTGCCCCTCAAGCTCTACGCCGGGAACCCCTGCTTTGTTCCTCCCCTCTACGGGGACGAGAAAAAGATATTCTCAAAAAACTACGTATATTACGACACCTGCGAGGCGGTGTATTATCTCGCGTACAGGGACGGCAAACCCGTCGGGCGCATCTCGGGCATAATCCAGAGGGCGTCGAACGAGATAAGGAACGAAAAGCGCGTCCGCTTTACGCGCTTTGACGTCATCGACGACCCGGAGGTGTCAAAGGCGCTCTTTGCCGCCGTCGAAAAATGGGCGCTCGAAAAGGGCATGGACACGGTCTGCGGCCCGCTCGGATTTTCGGATCTCGAGCGCGAGGGCCTGCTCGTCGACGGCTTTGACATGCAGTCGACCTTCGAGGAGCAGTACAACGCCGATTATTACATGAGGCACGTCGAGGCGCTCGGCTACGAAAAAGAGGTCGACTGGGTGGAGAGCCGCATCTTCCTGCCCGACGACCCCGCCGTCGTTCAGGAGATGGACAGGATGGCGGACTTCATACTCAAAAGATACAAACTCCGCTTCGGCGAGGCGAAGAACGTCAACGACTTCATAAAGAGATACGCCGACCAGCTCTTTGAGCTGCTCGACAAGTCGTACGCCAAGCTCTACGGGACGGTCCCCCTCACCGAGGGGACCAAGAAGATGCTCATAAGCAACTTCAAGCTCGCGATAGACCTCCGCTTCGTCGCCGTCCTGCTCGACGAAAACGACCGCGTCGTCTGCCTCGGGGTGTGCTTCCCCGGAATGGCCGACGCCCTCGCCGGCGGGAACGGAAAGCTCACGCCGAAGACGATAGCCCGCCTCCTCAAAACGATCAAGCACCCGCGCGTGCTCGACCTCGGGCTCGTGGGCGTGGAGCGCGAATACCTCAACAAGGGGCTGATGACGGTCTTCTTCTCGGCGTTTATCAAGATGCTGAGGGAAGAAAACATCGAGTACGCCGAGACCAACCTCAATCTCGAGGACAATTTCGCCATACGCAATCAGTGGAAGCGCTTCCGCTCCGTCGAGCACAAGCGCCGCCGCTCGTACGTAAAAAAGCTCACGGAGGGCCCGCTCAATGGTTAAGATAGTCGTCGACTGCTTCGGGGGAGACAGGAGCCCGGGCGTCAACGTCGAGGGCGCCGTCAGGGCGCTCGAAAAGGAAAAGGACCTCTATCTCGTCCTCTCGGGCGACGGGGAGAGGATCAGAAATCTCCTCGACGAGTACAGTCCCGACGCCTCGCGTCTCGAAATTCTCCACGCGCCGGACGTCATAGACTGTCACGACAAGCCGACGGACGCCGTCCGGCTCAAGCGCGAAAGCTCGATGATGAAGGCGATAAAGCTCCTGCGCGAGGACAACACGGTCCGCGGCCTCGTCAGCACGGGGAGCACCGGCGCGCTCGTCGCCGCCGCTCTGCTCAGAATAGGGAGGATCCCCGGGGTGATACGCCCCGCCTTCTGCCCGATTCTCCCGAACCTTCACGGCGGCGTGCTCGGTATATGCGACAGCGGAGCGAACGTCGACATCACCCCCGACCATCTCCTTCAGTACGCCGTCATGGGCTCGGTATATCTCTCGGAGACGATGGGCGTCGAAAAGCCCCGCGTGGGGCTCCTCAACGTCGGAGCCGAGGCCGAAAAGGGCGACGAGCTGAGAAAACAGGCGTACAAAAAGCTCGCCTCCTGCCCCGATATAAACTTCTCCGGCAACGCCGAGGGGCGCGACGTGTTCTCGGGCGACTTTGACCTCATAGTGTGCGACGGCTTCTCGGGCAACGTGCTCATAAAGTCCGTCGAGGGCACGAGCCTCGCCCTGCTCAAGCGGCTCAAGTCCGACATCGGCTCAAAATTCCGCTACAAGCTCGGCGCGCTCTTTATGAAGCAGATGTTCCTCGACGAAAAAGAGCTCATGAACTATCAGAACTACGGCGGGTCGGTCATGCTCGGAACGTCGAAAACCGTCGTAAAAGGGCACGGGAGCTCCAACACCCGCGCCGTCACGGAGTGCATCCTCCAGGCGTACCGCATGGAAAGCGCCTCGGTAAACGAAAAAATCGAATCCATCCTCGGAAAGGTCGAAAACAATGATTGAAGAAGTAAAAAAAGCCCTCGCAAAACAGCTCCGCAAGGACGTCTCGGAAATAACCGAATCGTCGAGGATCAAGGCCGATCTCGGCGCCGACTCGCTCGACGTCCTCCAGCTCCTCATGACGATCGAGGAGGATTTCGGAATCACCATCCCCGACGAACAGCTCGCGGAGTTCGAGACCGTCGGCGACATCGCCGCCTTCCTCGACTCGGTGAAGAAATAATCGGCGAAAGCCGACCTAACCCTTGCCTTCCCCCGCCGCGGCGGGCGCAGCCGACAGGGGGATTGTAAAGTGAATGATTTTCTGAGACAATCCCTCCACCGCAAGCGGTCCCCCGTGGCGGGGTCCTCGAAGCGAGCAAAGCGAGCTTTGGGGTTCACGCATACCTTTACACAAGGGAGGCGGGTGTATTTGTACGCCTCACAAACGATATTTCGCTTTCTTCAAAGCGCCGCTGAATAAAATCTTGCCTTCCCCTTGGAGGGGCAGGCGTGAACCCCAAAGCTCGCTCTGCTCGCTTTGAGGACCCCGCCGCGGTGGGCGCGTAGCGCTCGGATGAGGTGTTAGCAAACGCGTAAAACTATCGAACGGTTAAAGCGTTTCTTTCCACCTCATCAGTCCCTACGGGACAGCTTCTCCTCGAGGAGAAGCCAAGACAGAGTTCCGCCCTGTGCGTTTCATATGGGAGAAGCCAAGCAATGGCGTTCGCCTAAACCAAGCCTCCCTTGTGTAAAGGGAGGTGGCACGCGGAGCGTGACGGAGGGATTGTCTCCGTAAAGTTCTCGCTATACAATCCCCTGCGGCAGAAGAAGCCGACCTAACCCTTGCCTTCCCCTTGGAGGGGCAAGCGTGAACCCCAAAGCTCGCTCTGCTCGCTTCGAGGACCCCGCCGCGGTGAGCGCGAAGCGCTCGAATGAGGGGAAAACCGCCGCACAATCCAAACAAAAAACCGGGAGGGCGCGCCCTTCCGGTTTTACTGTTTTTCGATGTCGAACCGTTTTATCGCCCTGACGGCGGGGCCTTCGGGGGTCGATACCGTCTGCCCGAGCGCGAAGAACGCGCCCGAGGGATCGAGCAGCCGCACCCTTTCGCCCTCGGAAAGCGAAGGCGCGGAGGACAGCTTTTTCAGATATATCGGGCAGCCGTTTTTGCAGAGCTTTTCGTAAAACTCCGGCAGCCGCAGGGCTGGCAGGCCCGAAAAGAGCCGCTCCACGGGTATAAGCGTATCGCAGAGTTCCCCGTGTGACATGGCCGACAGCTCCCCGAGCGTCTTTGCCCCCGACACGTGAAAGCCGCAGGCGCGCGTGCGCCTGAGCGCCGCCATCGCCGCCCCGCATCCGAGCGCCTTTCCGATATCCTCGCAGAGCGTCCGTATATACGTCCCGGCGGAGCACGAAACGAGGAGCCGGACGTCCCGGGGATCCCCGGTCTCCGACGCCGAGAGGGAATATACCGTGATCTTCCTCGGCTCGCGCGGGATCTCGACGCCCCTCCGCGCGGCGTCGCAGAGCTTTACGCCCCCGACCTTGAGGGCGCTGTACATGGGCGGGACCTGATACTGTTCCCCCGTGAAGTCCCCGAGGACGGCGAGCACCTCTCCGAATGACGGCGTTTTGCCGCTCTCCGATATAACCCTGCCGGTGAGGTCGCCGGTGTCGGTCTCGACGCCGAGCCGCATGACGGCCTCGTATTCCTTGTCTCCCGAGAGCAGGTATTCCGACGCCTTGACCGCCCTGCCGACGAGCACGACGAGCAGCCCGGTCGCCATCGGATCGAGGGTGCCGGTGTGCCCTACCTGCCTGGTCCCGCTGAGCTTTCGTATCTTCGAGACCACGTCGTGTGAGGTCATGCCCCCGGGCTTGTCGACGAAAAGCACGCCGTTCATCTGCCGTTTTCCTTCATTTTTAAATATATTGCGAGCACCGAGACGTCGGCGGGTGACACGCCGCTTATGCGGCTCGCCTGCCCGAGGTCGAGCGGCTTTATCTCGTTCAGCTTCTGCCGCGCCTCGAGCCGGAGGCCCTCGATGAGCGAATAGTCGAGATCCGGCGGGAGCTTGAGCCCTCCCATCCTGTTCATCCGCTCGGCGTCGCGCAGCTGTCTCTTTATATACCCGTCGTATTTGATGAGCACCTCGACCTCGTAGGTCACGGCCTCGGGGAGTTCGGGACGGCCGGCATCAAAGGGCGCCGTCATGCCGTACGTTATGCCCGGGCGGCGTATGAGGTCGGCGAGCTTTACCCCGCCGGTGACCGGCTCGTATCCCGCCGAGCCGAGAACGGCGTTCAGCCCCTCCGAAGGCGGGACCGTCGTCTCGGCCACCCTTTTGGTCTCCTCTTCGACGAGGGCCTTTTTTCTCAGATATTTTTCGTATCTCCCGTCGGAGATCAGCCCGGCGTATCTGCCGTAGGCGATGAGCCGGTCCTCGGCGTTGTCCTGCCTGAGGAGGAGACGGTATTCCGAGCGGGAGGTCATTATCCTGTACGGCTCGTTCGTGCCTTTGACCGTCAGATCGTCGATAAGCGTCCCGATATACGAGCTGTCGCGCGAGAGCACGACGGGCGCCATGCCCTTTACGCCGAGCGCGGCGTTTATCCCCGCGACGAGCC
This sequence comes from Clostridia bacterium, assembly GCA_017552165.1. The sequence continues at coordinate 10,185 of JAFZCF010000184.1, read as the reverse complement.
CCTGCGCCGCCGCCTCCTCGTATCCCGACGTCCCGTTGAACTGTCCGGCGCCGAAGAGGCCGCCGATCTTTTTGAACTCAAGGGTCGGATAAAGCTGGAGCGGATCGCAGCAGTCGTATTCTATCGCGTATGCCGGCCGCATTATCTCGGCGTGCTCAAAGCCCTTTATCGACCTCAGCATCTCCTTCTGCACGTCGACCGGCATGGAGCTCGAAAAGCCCTGGAGATACAGCTCGTCGGTGTCAGGGCCGAGCGGCTCGAGAAAGAGCTGATGCCTCTCTTTGTCCGAAAAGCGCACGACCTTGTCCTCTATCGACGGGCAGTATCTCGGCCCCGTGCCCTGTATGACGCCCGAAAAGAGCGGCGAGCGGTGGAGGTTGTTTCTGATTATCTCGTGCGTCTTTTCGTTCGTGTACGCGACGTAGCACGGGAGCTGCGGGCGGCCCGAGAGATAGTCGTCGCCGTTTTCCGACGAAAAGGGCGTCGCCCTGTCCTCGCCGCGCTGTATCTCGAGCCGGTCGAGATCGACCGTTCGGCGGTTTATCCTCGGCGGCGTGCCGGTCTTGAACCTCATCAGCTTTACGCCGAGCTTTTCGAGGCACGCCGAAAGCCCCGTCGCCGGCAGCATGCCGTCGGGGCCCGAGCTTTTTGTGTTCTCTCCTATGACAACCCTGCCGTCGAGATATGTCCCGGCGGCGATGACGACGGCTCTGCATTCCCATTTCTCGCCGAGCGAGGTGCCGAGCCCGCAGACGCGGCCGTCTTTCGTCTCGACGGACACGACCTCGGCCTGATACAGCCGGAGGTTCTCCGTCTTTTCTATCGTATGCTTCATGACCGACCGGTAGAGCATTCGGTCGGCCTGGACGCGCTTTGATCTCACGGCGGGGCCCTTGCTGTCGTTCAGCGTCCGGCTCTGGAGGGTGACGGCGTCGGCCGCCCTGCCCATCTCCCCGCCGAGCGCGTCGATCTCGAAAACGAGATGCCCTTTTCCGCTCCCGCCTATCGACGGGTTGCAGGGCATGTTCCCGACGGCGTCGAGATTCATCGTGAAGAGCACCGTGTCGACCCCCATGCGCGCCGAGGCGAGCGCCGCCTCTATCCCCGCGTGTCCCGCGCCGATCACGGCGACGTCGGTCTTACAGTTCATTTTTCGGGCTGTCAAGGGCGCTCATAACTATCTTTTCGCACAGAGCGTCGTATCCGTATCCGGCGGCGGCCGCCGCCTGGGGAAGCAGGCTCGTCGGGGTCATCCCCGGGAGGGTGTTGACCTCGAGCACGACGGGCCCGCCGCTCTCCGTGAGTATCATATCGACGCGGCCGTAGGCGCGGTTTTCTATCCTCAGGGCGCGCATGGCGCTCAGGGCGGTATCGCGCAGGATCCGGTCCTCCGCGGGCGTTATGTCGGGCGGGCATATTTCTTCCGTCAGGCCGCCCTGATATTTGTTTTTATAGTCGTAAAAGCCGCTTTTGGGTATTATCTCAATGGGCGGGAGCGCCTCTCCGCAGAGAACACCCACGGTCATCTCCCTGCCTGTCACGAGCTCCTCGGCAAGGACGCGGTCCTCATAGACGAAGGCCTCCCTCAGGGCGCCGGAAAGCTCCTTTTCGCACCTCACGATGGAGACCCCGACGGACGAGCCGCCCGAGCAGGGCTTTATCACGCACGGCAGACCGACCTCGCTGAGGATCCTGCCGGCGTCGGCCTCGCATACCGCGGTGATGCCCCCCGGCGTCGGTATGCCCGAGGCGCGGAAGAGCTGCTTTGATATCTCCTTGTCCATCGCGAGCGCGCACCCGAGATATCCGGTACCGGTGTACTTTATCCCGTGACAGTCGAGCAGCGCCTGGAGCTGGCCGTTCTCGCCCATCGCGCCGTGGAGACCTATGTAAACCATGTCGGCGGCGAGGCAGACAGAAAGCACGTTCCGCCCCACGAGCGCGTCGCCGTTGCCGCTCCCGCTTTTCAGCTGTCCGAGGTCGGGGACGCTCTCCGTGATGTGATATTCTTTCGTTATATTGTCGGTGAAAAGGGCGTCGGCTCCCCCCTCGGGGAGCTCCGTTCCGAGATAAACGTCGACGAGCGCGACGCGGTGTCCGTTCCTGACGAGCGCCTTTGAGATGAGCACCGCCGAAACGAGCGAAACGTCCCTTTCGGGAGAATAACCTCCCGCGAGAACCGCGATCTTCATGTCTGTATCCGTCACTTTCTTATCATGTCCCCGGGCAGGGCGGTCATCCCGTCGGGGAGCAGAATGCTGTATTTCATAAGCGGGTGCGGGCAGGCCGCTATCGGCTCGCCGTCCGCGTCCCGCATGTCCTCGGCGCGGAAGGGTATCCCCGTCCGCCCCGGGGTGAGCAGGTCAATTTCGTCGCCCTCGGCGATGCGGTTGCGCTGGATTATATATATCCTTCCGTCGGCTGCGCGCTCGACCGTCCCCGCGTATATCCGCTCTCTCATGTATCCGGGCTCGGTGACGGTCTGGGCGTTCTCTCCCGGATTGTCGAAATAAAATCCCGTCGAATAGCGCCTGTGGCTCACTCCGTCGAGCTCGTCGCGCCATTTCGGGTCGTACGGCTCGCCGTTTTCCCAGGCGTCGAGCGCCATTCGGTAGGCGTTTGCCGTCGCCGCCGCGTAATAGGCGCTCTTCATGCGCCCTTCTATCTTAAAGCTGTCGATACCCGCCTCGGCAAGCTCGGGTATGTGCTCTATCATGCACATATCCCTCGAGGACATGAAAAACGTGCCGAGGTCGTTCTCGACGATGCCTATGCGCTCGTCTTTGCCCGGGCGCTTCTCCTCCTCGAGCTCGTAAAGCCGGTAGTTCCACCGGCAGGGCTGGGCGCAGCGGCCGTGATTCGCGTCCCTGCCCGTAAAATGGTTGGACAGCAGGCACCGCCCGGACCACGAAACGCACATCGACCCGTGGACGAAGGCCTCGAGCTCGAGCTCTTTTGACGTCTCTTTTCTTATCTCCCGTATCTCCCGGAGGGTGAGCTCCCTCGCGAGGACTATGCGCCTCGCCCCGAGCCGCAGATACTGCTCGGCCGCCCGTGCGGAGGTCACGCTCGTCTGGGTGGACACGTGCAGCGCCACCCCGGGGCACACCTCGCGCGCAAGCGCCATCACCCCGAGATCGGCGGCGATGATCCCGTCGGCGCCTATCTCACCGAGAAAGCCGAGATGCTCCGTCAGGGCGGGATACTCTTCCCCGTGCGGGAGGACGTTCACCGTCACGTATATCTTTTTCCCGAGCGCGTGGGCGTACGACACGGCCTCCGAAAGCTCGTCCCCGGTAAAATTGTCGGCGGCCGATCTCATCCCGAAGACCTTGCCCGAAAGATAGCAGGCGTCGGCCCCGAAACGGAGCGCCGCCGCGAGCTTTTCGGGATTGCCCGCCGGCGAGAGGATCTCGGGTCTTTTTGTTCCCGTCCCGTTCCCGCTCATTCGGCGGCCCTCGCCTCGCAAGCTATGCCGTTGTCGCGGGCGTATTTCAGTATCGCCGAGCCCTCCGACCCGACGAGCGTGACGTTCGTACAGCCGTAAAAGGCGCCGTCGCCTATGCTCGCCGTCCTGTCGGACACCTCGAGTCTCCCTATCGAGACGCACCCGCGGAAGGCGTAGGATTCTATCTTTTGGATGTTTTCGGGTATCTCCGTGACGACGAGCGACGAGCAGTTATAGAACATATTCTCGGCTATCCCCGTCATCCTCCTGCCGAAGGTCACGGAGGTGAGGTTCCCGTTTGCGTAATAACAGTATTTCCCGACGGTCGAGACCGAGTCGGGTATGACGACCTCCCTGAGGTCAGCCGCGTAAAAGCAGTATTTGCCGAGCGAGGCGACCGTCCCGGGCAGATCGCATTTCCGGAGCGCCGTGTTCCTGAAGGCGTAGTCCTCTATCGTCTCGAGCCCTTCGTTCAGCACCGCCTCTTTGAGCGCCGAGCACCCGTCGAATGCGAAGCGGTCGACTACCCTGATGCTTTTTGAGAAAACGACCTTTTCGAGCTTGCCGTTGTTCTTGAAGGCGTTCTCGCCGATCTTCCTGACGGGCACGCCGGCGGCGCTCTCGGGCAGGGTCACGGTTGTTTCGGTCCCCGAATACCCCGTTATCTCGGAATACGTCACGTAGATATTCAGCGAAAAGCCGTCCCTCACGAGGGTTGAGCTGAGCTTTTCGTCCTCGTTTACCCCTATCACCTTCACGGGCGGGAGGGTGTCGGCTCCGTCTCCGCCACCCGCGCAGGAGGCGGCTGCCGCGACGGCCAGCGTGAGGAGCGCGATAAACAGGACCTTTTTCATTTGTTTTCTCCTTTCAGCTCTCTGAGGTATTCGGCCATCATGAGGGCGTCCCGCGCCTGCGTGCCGTCGGATTCGCATATCACGGACGGGCACAGCCCCTCCTTCGCTATCGCCTCGATAAGCGGCTCGAACTCCGGGCCGTATTCGGTGTCGTCGAAGGTGAGGTGCTCCTTTTCGCCGCCGGCGGGGGTGTACATTATCTTTGAAAAATGACAGTGGAGATATTTCGCGGCGTCCCCGCCGAGCTTTTCCCCGACGTAATCGAAGGTCCGGCGATAGTCGTCGCGCGTGACGTAATACCCGCCGATGTTCCTCGCGTTGAGATGCCCGAAATCGACCACGGGCCTGAGTCGCGGGGAGGCGGAACAGAGCTCAACGACCTCCTCGAGGGTGCCGAGCTGGTTGATCTTGCCCATTGTCTCAACGCCGAAGACGACGTCCGTCCTGACCTCGTCGAGGGTGGCGGCAAGCGTGTCGGCGGAGCGCGCCATCGCGTCGGCCCGGCTCTGCTGAGCGCAGCTCCCGCAGTGAATGACGATTATCCCGGCGCCCATGAGCTCCGCGCACTCGACCGACTTTGCGATATATCCGACGGATTTCATCCTGACCGTGTCGTCGAGGCCCGAGAGGGATATGAAATACGGGGCGTGGACCGAGAGGGTGACGCCGTTCTCCGCGGCCGCTCTGCCGAGCGCCGAAAAGACCGCCGGGGTGTTGGGGACGCCCCTGCCGCATTCGTATTCGAAAGCCGTCAGGCCCTTTTTGACGAGCCACGCGGGGACGTCGGGTGTCTTGAGCTTGTCGGCCCTCATGTCGTCGGCCATCCCGCCCGGCCCGAACACCGGACCTTTTCTGTCATAAAAAGACGTCATCGTGATTTTCTTTCCGTTGAGATTTTTTTGCGGCGCCGGCTTCCCTTGCGCTTCACCCCTCGGTTTCGTTTTCGTCGGGGAGAAGATCCGGGGAGTCCGCGTCGCCGTCCCGTGAGTCGGGCGAGGGGCGGGAGCGCGAGAAGCCCGCGAGGGGATTGACGTCCATCGCCTGTTTCATGGACTCGTCGCTGAGATGTGTATATATCTGCGTCGTGTTGAGCTGCTCGTGCCCGAGGATGTCCTTGAGGACGCGGATATCCACCTGCCCCGTCTGGTACATGAGCGTCGCCGCGGTGTGCCGCAGCTTGTGTACCGACAGCCCGCGGTTGTCGAGCCCCGCCTCTTTCAGGTATCTGTAAACCACCGCCTGGACCATCTGCTTGCTTATGCGGCGGTGGCGGGAGCTCAGAAAGAGCGCGTCGCGGTGCCCCGGCTCGGGGTTCTTGTCCCTCTTTTTGAGGTAGTCGGTCAGCGCCGCGCGGCAGGCGTCGTTGAGGTATATCATCCTCTCCTTCGCGCCCTTTCCGGTCACGCGCAGCGTCTTCATGTCCCGGTCTATGTCCCTGAGATTTATCCCCACGAGCTCGCTCAGACGCATACCGCAGTTGAGGAACAGCGTTATTATGCAGAAATTGCGCTCCGTGAACTTTGATTCGTCGTCCATGACGGTGCGCAGGAGCTCTGTGGACTCGTCTTTCGTCAGGTGCTTCGGCAGGGTCTTCGGTATCTTCGGGCTGTCTATGTTCTCCGTCGGGTTGACGGGATATTTGCCCGCCGAGCCGCAGAAATACTTGTAGAACGACCGTACGGATGAGAGCTTTCTCGCCCTCGTCCTCGCGTTGTTCCCTCTGTCCGCCGAGGCGAAGGCGAGGAACGCGATGATTTCGGTCTTGGTGATGCTTTTTGCGAAATCGTCGTCGAGCCGGCTGATGTCGAGAGCATCGAACTCCCCGCCGCTCAGCGGCAGCCCGTTCCGTACCGAAAAAACGTATTTGAAAAGCAGGACAAGGTCGATCCGGTACTGCTCGGCCGTGCCCTTTGACCTGCCCTTGATCACAAGGAGATACTGAAGAAATTCGGTTATCGGCTGAGGCATTTCCACCGTCGTGTTCCTCCCGAAATTTTAACCATCCGTGAATATTTTTTCTTTAATGTAAATTTTGCCCGGCCGCTCTTGAAATGACCATCGAATGCGGATAAAATATTAACAAGCGCGATTCAGGCAAAAAGGAGCCGTAATGATCGGTTTTATAAAAGACAACTCTTATTCCGTGTTCAAAATGATAATAAATCAGGTCGCAATGGCGATTTTCGGCCTTGCCCTGACCTTCGCGACGTCGTCCTTCGACACGATCTTTCTGATCGCGTCGATCTTCGCGGCGCTTTTCTACATGGTCCTGCTCTACACGATGACATGGGACGTGGGCCGTGAACAGTCGAGGTCGATAGAAACCGGCAAGCGCAGATACGTCCCGCTCAGCGGCGCTTACATGTCCCTCCTCGCAAACGCCCTGAACATCATCCTCGCCGTCATGATCATCGTCGGATACTGTTCCGCCGCCGAATTCATAATGAGGGACGCGGCCGGCGAGATAACTCAGGACGCCTCGCTCGCCGTCAGCACGGCGCCGTCGGCCCCCGAATGGGCGACGAACGTCTACGGCATCGGAAAGCTCGTCCTGACCTTCCTCTTCGGCATGTACAACGGCATAATCGCCGCCCTGCCGACGCTCAATCCGTGGATATATATCCTCCTCGTCCTGCCCTCCGTCGTCGTGTGCGGCGTCGCCTATCCATTGGGCGTAAAAGGCAAAAGCTTCACCGGGCTCCTCGGCAAAAAGCCGTCGCTCGAGTAAAACGAACAGGCCGGATATTCAGGCAGCCCCGAACGGGGCTGCTTTTTCATGATATCAGACGAGTTTCTTTACGAACTCCCCTATGCGCCGGAGCGCCTCCTCTATGTGTTTGAGAGAATAGGCGTACGATATGCGCGCGAATCCGTTCCCGCATTCGCCGAAGGCGTCGCCGGGAACGATCGCGACCCCGGCCTCGTTCAGCAGCCGCTCGCAGAAGGTCTCGCTGTCGAGACCGAATCCGCCGATGTTCGGGAAGACGTAGAAGGCCCCTTCGGGCTCGAAAACCGGTATGCCGAGCGCCCTCAGCCCCGAGACGAGGAATCTCCTCCTGACGTCGTATTCGCCGGTCATCTCCTCGATGTCGGAGTCGCCGTTGCGCAGCGCCTCTATCGCCGCGAACTGCGACGCGGTCGGGGCGCACATTATGGCGAACTGGTGTATCTTGAGCATCTGCCTCGTTATCTCGACGGGGGCTGCGGTATATCCCATCCGCCAGCCGGTCATGGCGTAGGCCTTGGAAAAGCCGTTGACGACGACGGTGCGCTCCCTCATCCCCTCGAGCGAGGCGACGGACACGTGTCTCCCGCCGTAGGTCATCTCGGCGTATATCTCGTCGGAGAGCACGTAAACGCCCGTTTCGCGGAGTATCTCGGCGATCTTTTCGAGGTCGTCCCGCTTCATCACGGCGCCCGTCGGGTTGTTCGGGAACGGGAGGACGAGGAGCTTGGTCTTAGGGGTTATCGCCGCGCGGAGCTTTTCCGGTGTGAGCCGGAAAGCGTCCTTTTCTTCCGTCGTGACTATGACGGGAACGCCGCCGCAGAGCTTTGCTATCGGCTCGTAGCACACGAAACAGGGGCTGGGTATAATGACCTCGTCCCCGGGGTTTATCACGGCCCTCATGGCGAGGTCGATCGCCTCCGACCCGCCGACCGTCACGATGATCTCGTTTTCGGAATAATCCAGGTCAAAGCGGCGCGAGAGATACCGGGATATCTCTCTGCGCATCTCGATAAGACCGCTGTTAGAGGTGTAATACGTCTTCCCCGCCACGAGACTTTCGATGCCCGCCTCGCGTATGTGCCACGGGGTGACGAAATCCGGCTGACCGACCGTCAGCGCGATGACGTCCGACCTGCCGCCGATCATATCGAAAAATTTGCGTATGCCGGAGGGCTTCAGCCCCTGCGCCGTCCGCGACAGGGTCTTTTCGTAATCCATCACTGCAGCTGGTCTCTTTCGTCTCTCTGCGGAGCGCGGTAAATCACGCCCTTGTCCTTGTACTTTTTCAGCACGAAATGCGTCGCCGTGGAGATTATATCCTCCATCGGGGCGAGCTTGTACGCCACGAAATACGCGACGTCCTTCATCGTCTGGCCCTCTATGACGAGCATAAGGTCGAAGCCGCCCGACATGAGATACAGACTCTGCACCTCGGGATAGTTGTATATGAGCTGGGCGATCTTGTCAAAGCCGCGGTCGCGCTGAGGCGCTACCTTGAGCTCGATGAGAGCCGAGACGTATTCGCGGTCGGTCTTGTCCCAGTCGACGAGCGCCTTGTAGCCGAGGACGGTGCCGTCCTTTTCGTATTCGTCGATTTTCTGCCTGACCTCTCCGGCCGTGAGCCCGCACATAGCGGCGAGCTGTTCCGGGGTATATCTGCAGTCCTTTTCAATAAGTCTGAGCAGCTTGTCCATACTTTTTCCTTTCGGGTCCCTCCCGGGGCCTCTTCGTTGCTTTGTTGACTTTTAACGCCTCACACGTCGAGGAATTCGGCGAAGCGGGCGTTTTCCTCGATGAACTGGCGGCGGGATACGACGTCCGTCCCCATGAGGAGGGAGAGGATCTCGGAACACTGCTGCGCGTCCGTCACGTCAACGCGGCGGAGGGTGCGCGTCGCGGGGTTCATCGTCGTGTCGAAAAGCTCCTTCGCGTCCATCTCGCCGAGACCTTTGTAGCGGTCGGCGCGGATGTTCGAACCGTTGCCCATTTTCTGGATATAGAAGTCACGCTCCTCGTCGGTGAAGGCGTAATACTGCTCCTTGCTCTTGCCCGTCGCGCGGTAGACCCTGTAGAGCGGCGGCTGAGCGAGGAAGACGTGCCCGTCCTCGAGCAGCGGACGCATGTGGCGGTAGAAGAACGTCAGGAGAAGGATCCGTATGTGCGAGCCGTCGACGTCGGCGTCCGCCATTATGACGATCTTGCCGTAACGGAGCTTTTCGAGGTTGAACTCCTCCCCGATCCCGCAGCCGAGCGCCTGGATTATCGGTATGAGGGAGAGGTTGCCGTAGACCTTGTCGGGTCTTACCTTCTCGACGTTGAGGACCTTTCCGCGGAGGGGCAGTATCGCCTGATACCTCGGGTCGCGCCCGTCCTTCGCAGAGCCGCCGGCCGAGTCTCCCTCCACGAGATAGAGCTCGGTGAGCTCCCTGTTCCTGTCCTGACAGTCGGCGAGCTTGCCGGGCAGGCTCGAGCCCTCGAGCACAGACTTGCGGCGGGTGTTCTCGCGGGCCTTGCGCGCCGCCTCCCTCGCCTGCTGAGCTGTCGTCGCCTTATCAAGGATGATCCTCGCTTCTGCGGTGTGCTCCTCCATATACTCGGTGAGCTTTTCGTAAACCACCTTGTTGACGAAGCCCTTCATCGCCTCGTTCCCGAGACGGCCCTTGGTCTGACCCTCGAACTCGGCGTTCTGAAGTCCGACCGAGATGACGGCCGTCATGCCCTCCGACGCGTCGTCGAAGGTGAGGTTCTTGTCGTCCGGCTTGAGGAATTTGAGCTTTCTCGCATATTCGTTTACGACCTTCGTAACGGCCGTGCGGAAGCCGGTCTCGTGCATGCCGCCGTCGGGCGTCACTATGTTGTTCGCGTAGGAGACGATGAGCGGATCGTAGCTGTCGGTATAGTTCATCGCTATCTCGCAGGAGGTATAGTCCCTGTTCACCGACATATAGATCTGCCCGCCGATTATCGGGTTGTTGTGGTTTGCCGTGTTGAGATAATCGACGTACTCGCGAAGACCGCCCTCGTAGTGGAGCGTCTCCTCGGTGATCTCCCTGTTCTGGCTGTCGAGACAGCGCTCGTCGCGGAATATGATCTTGATCCCCGCGTTGAGGAAGGCCTGCTCGCGCAGACGGCGGAGGAGCGTCTTGTAGTCGAAT
>JAFZCF010000183.1 GCA_017552165.1 Clostridia bacterium | reverse complement strand
TTTTCTTCGTCTTATATACAGAGAGATCTCAAAAGGAGGACGCAACTGAATATAATCTGTGGCGCGGAGCGCGATCTGCGCGCGTTCTTCTTTGGGACTCTGCACCTTAGCCCGAAATCCCTCAGGGCCAAACGTTCTCATCACTTACATTGACAGAACTTTTTTTCACAAAAAATGGCAAAATCAAAAAAAATAATCAATGAAATAAAAAATCAAATTTGCTATTGACTTTTAGTCAAAAAAGTGGTATTAAATATTTGACATTATTTTTTTGAAATGGACCCGAATATGCAACATATAATAATCAGTCTTTTTCTGCCGCGTATAATTCAACTGGGTGGAGCGTCCTAAAGAATTATTTAAGGAATGGGAAGGCTATTTATACACGTGCCGGTTACTATGATTCTGACGGCAATCGCACAGGAGGGCATGCGACCGTTCTTATCGGATGCTCAATTGCCGGTACAGTTAATTCCTACACACAGTACATAACATATATTGATCCGGCTGACGGAAACCCCTACACGTGCACATATGCGAGTTTCTGCAACGGAAGCTACAACGGAAGAAAATTTGACGGTTATATGTACTATTAAATTGAAAAGAGGTTAAACACTAATGAAAAAAGCAGTTATTTTGTTAATAATTCTTATTTCGATGATTTTGTGCGTCGGCGTGCGCGCAACGGAGAAAAGTGACTCCGGTATTTCACTGTCAGACGATGATATCCGTAGTATAATGAAAGCCGGGGAGGAAGCGGGTGACATAATATCATTTAAGCAGGAATATGACCGCGGGTATTATGCGCTTATGATGGGTAAAACAGAGTTTGAGACTTTTCTTTCGACCGGCAAATTTGCAGATAATTCAACAAAAACCGCGATAGTACCCTTTTCGGAGGGAGGATACGCAAAGTATTTGTCAGAGAACGGGAAATGGACGTTCACGGGATTTAAGCATCCTTCGGGAGACGGACAACCCGAAACAGAATCGGCGGAATATTTTGAAAATCTCCTTGACAAATCGGGATTGACTGATTATTCGGACGTCAGGGTGATAGACGTCCCGGTGTACGGCGCTCGTTTTCTGTCGGTCAATTGCGGAGGCGAACCCCGTCTGATCGCGGTGTCCGGGGGAGAAGACGCGGGATTTGAAAGCGGCGCACTGTATACCTGCAGCGAGTGTGAGGATATTATCCGGACTTACGATTTCGGTGACGGATTATCGGACGGCAGCGCCGCGCCGGCGCGCACGTGGGTGCCTGTAGTTTTGATTTCCGGCGCCGCACTTATCGGGCTCGCTCTGTTTGCGGTTTTGACTTATAAGTTAAAAGAAAAAAGGCCCCGTTAAACGCGCATACAGCGGCGTGACCGGGCGATCAACAAAGAAAACGAAAACCTCCCGTGCGGGAGGTTTTTTAAATGGTCTGGTACGACAATTCAGTCCGGCTGCGCGGAGCGTTTTATCTTCCGATGAGGCTGTCGGGCGTGGAACGGCGCGCTTTGGCTGATAATGACGGCGGTTCGACTGTTTACAGGATCGCCGCGCCGTAGGCGGCTTCCTCTTCGTTTTCGGCAATATCGACAGGCATGCCGAAGAACTTTTCCACCGAACGGCGCAGGGCCCTGTTTCGTCTCATGCCGTTTCCCGAGCCGATGAGACGCGTCTGACCCGACGGCATGTATTTGTACATCGAATAAAGTTCCTCCGCCATTCCGTCGGCGAAGCCGAGCATGAGCTGCTCGGGTGTAAAGTTTTCCGGCGATATGTTGGTGATCGCCCCGCGCACCGACGGATCGGCGCGCGTCCCGCAGAAACGTGTGTCCACTTTCAGCGTCGGGACTTTTTCATACTGCGCAAGCGCATTGTCCATCGCGGAATAGAGATTTTCGCAGCCCGCGCCGGCGAGACTTGCGACGCCGGCAAAAAACTTTTCGAGCATAGCGTAGGCCGAGCCCCCCGATAGGGACGCGCCGACGGTTATGAAATCTCCGTCGAGATACGGCCGTACCTCTGTCCCGTTTGCTTCGGTCCCTTTGCCCGCGACGCATACCTGCGCCCCCGTTCCGATATTCACGAGAATCGAGTTTTTATCGGCTCCCGACCCGAGAAACGACGCCTGATTGTCTCCTATGGCGCATCGGACCGTCATCCCGCGATATTCGCCGATCACAGACGGGCGCGAAACGATTTCCGGCAGTATGCCGGCGTCAAGCCCGAGCCTCTCAACGGCGGGCAGGTCGAAGGCGCCGCGCCGAAGGTCGAAGCAACCGACGGACGCGGCCATCGACGGGTGCATCACGGGCGATGAGAGCGAGCAGAGCCGCATCGCGACGTAGTCAGGAACCGTGCAAATCTTTGACGCACTTTCGGGTACCCGGCCGTTTACCGTATTGTAGAAATGTGTGGTTGTTCCGTAGCCGGTCGAAACCGGTCTGCCGCACGTTCCGCTGACGTACGAGGCGTAAGTTTCGCCGGAAAACGGCAGGTCTCCGCGCCCGTCCTGCCAGCCGAACAGAGGAGAAACCGCGTTGCCGGAGCCGTCAACGTACAGGATTCCGTGCATCTGCCCCGTGACGCCTATTGAGGCTGCGTCGGGATATTTTGCTTTAGCCGAGTCGATGAGCCCGAGGCAGATCTCAAGGATCGCGTCGGCGTCCTGAAGAGATTCAAAACTGTTTTTCGCCCTGATATGTGAGGTGTTCTTCATCGCCGCGGAGCTCAAAACACGGTTGTTTTCATCCGCGACGGATATGCAGACTGTCGTTGTTCCGATATCAATTCCGATCTTTTTCATTTTGCACCGGTAATAGTCTTTATTCTTCGTTTTTTCTGCAACAGTTTCGCGCTTCCCGGCGCCGACGGGCAGGGAATAATCTGAGCCGCCTGTCTGAGATCACCGGGATCTCAATTATATCACTTTTATCTGCGGGAGTCAAACGGACCGAAACATCCCGAAAAACCGCAAAAGTATGTAAACGGGAAGGGCCGGCCCTTCCCGTTTTTAGCTATGCGGTGCTTTCCGGCCGGCACGGTGCAGGGTTTGCGCTCATTTTTAGACACTTGATTTCAAACAATGTCTAAATATGCTGTTGACTAATCTTTGAACAAATGATAAAATAACTCCGTATGCTGGATTATGGTCGGCAGATTTGTTCAACTGAGGTTTTTCATGGCAGAAAAGGAACTTTACAAAGACAGAAACGCTCCGACAGAGGAGAGAGTCAACGATCTGCTCTCGCGCATGACGCTTGACGAGAAGTTTGCCCAGCTGTCGATGTTTATGCGGTTCGACGACCTAATCTCAACCGTAAAGAACGGAGATTATCCCGAACTCGGTTACGGTTCTTCCTACATATGGAATACGACCGATATTGACGACGTGAACGCCGTTCAGAGGTGCCAGATCGAAAACACGCGTCTCGGCATACCGCTGATAATCGCCGGAGAGTCCATACACGGTCTCATGTTCAGCGGCTCGACGGTTTTTCCCGCCTGCATAGGTCTCGGATGCACCTTTGATCCGGAACTTGTCGGCGAGATCGCCGACGTCATCGGTACAGAGGCGGACGCCGTGGGAATACACCAGTCGTACGCGCCGAACGTCGATCTTTCGCGCGATCCGCGCTGGGGAAGGACCGAGGAAAACTACGGCGAAGATCCCTATCTGACGTCGCTTATGGGCGTCCGGTACGTAAAAGGTCTTCAGGCGCACAGCGTTGCGGCGACTCCCAAGCATTTTCTCGCGCACGGATGCCCCGAAGGGGGAGTCAACTCCGCGCCTTCCGAGATAGGCGAGCGCGAAGTCCGCGATTCGATGTTCGAGCCGTTCCGCGCGTGTCTCACCGACGGCGGCGCATACGCTATAATGCCCGCGTACAGCGAGATCGACGGTATCCCGATGCACGCATCGCGTTACTGGCTCACCGACGTTCTCAGAAAAGAACTCGGCTGGGACGGATGCATCTGCTCCGATTCCGGCGCGATCAGAAATATAATAGACGAACATCATCTTGCGACCGACGCGATCGGCGCCGGCATGCTCGCAATGTCAGCGGGCGTCGATCAGGAGCTTCCTTACGCTTACGGCTACGGGAACGAACTCAAAAAAGCCGTTGAAGACGGCAGATTCCCCCTCGAGCGCATTGACGAGGCGGTAAAAAACAATCTCCGCCTTAAGTTCCGCGTCGGACTGTTCGAACATCCCTATGCTGTCAGGGAGAAAATGAGCGGATTCCACACCGGGAAATCGGTTGCTCTGGCGCTCCGCGCCGCGGAGGAAAGCGCCGTTCTGCTCAAAAACGACGGCACGCTCCCGTTGTCAAAGAATATCGGCAAGGTCGCCGTTATCGGCCCGAACGCCGGATATCCGCGGCTCGGCGGCTACGTTCCGCAGGGCCCCGAGGATTACAGCGTAAGTATCAGACAGGGCATCGAGGACGCGATAGGAAAAGAAAAAGTAATTTACGCAAAGGGTTCCTGCGTCGTCACCCCGACGGCCGAGGGAGGTATCGAAGCCGCCGTCCGGGCGGCGGAGGAGGCCGACGTGTCAGTCGTCGTTCTCGGCGACAATTCCTCCGCGTTCTGGGGAGGCCCGTTCGGGGACGATGAGGGCGGAAACGTCAACACCTGCGGCGAAGGTCACGATTCCGTCGACCTGCTCCTTCCGGAGATCCAGCGCGAGCTGCTTTCCGCCGTCTGCTCTGTCGGCAAGCCGGTCGTGCTCGTGCTCGTCACCGGCAGGCCGTACGTCATCCACGCCGAGGCGGAGATGTCGTCGGCTGTCATCGAGGCGTGGTATCCCGGCGAGCAGCAGGGAACCGCGCTGGCGAATATCATATTCGGCGACGTGAATCCGTCGGGCAAACTTGCGATAACCTTCCCGAAATCCGCCGGGAGTCTTCCTTGTTATTATAATTACAAGCCGACGGCCCGCCGCTGCGTGTCTGTCGGAGACGATCCGGACGAGCACTGGGTGAGCAATTCTTACCGCGAAAACCCGATGGCGGAGTATCCCTTCGGCTTTGGCCTGTCGTACACGACATTCGAATATTCCGATCTCGCGGCGGACGGAAATACCGTTTCCGTTACCGTTAAAAACACCGGTTCCCGCGAGGGCAAAGAGAGCGTTCTCATGTTCCTGACGACGCACACCCAGATGGTCACGCCCCGTGTGAAACGCCTGCGCGGAATCAGAAAGATAAACCTCGCGCCGGGT
>JAFZCF010000182.1 GCA_017552165.1 Clostridia bacterium | reverse complement strand
GTTGACATGATTGCCTCTGTAACGCCATCGTTCTCAATCGTGCCGATTTCAGTTGTTTCTGAATTCACTATATTTGCTACCGCAGTTGTGCCGATTGATGAAATATCTGTTGATTCGATAGGCACTGGATTATTAGGCTTATCGTTGATTATCATAGGCACAACAATTGCTGCCCCAACCGCAATTGCCAAAAGTGCAACAATTGCAATAATTATTTTATTCATTTCTTTCTCACACGAATCTGACTGTAATTCACACTTCGATAGATACACTCTATCGTGTCAATTATACACTCGTGATGCTATTTTGTCAATACGGCAACCTATCAGTCGGCGAGTCCGACGCCGATGGCGAAGATCCCGTACACGAACTGGACGTACATGGCGTGGCCTTTCCCGTCGGCCGCCTCGTAGAAGAGAACGTCATCGTCATCCTCATAATCCGCGTCAACGGTAAATCCCGCCGCCATTACCTTCTGAACGTACGCCGCATAATCCTCCGCGGTCGCGCCCGTGACCATCACGGTGGTCTGGTACTCGTCGTTATCGCCGATAGTGAAGCCGGTACCGAAATCCGGCTTGGGAATGAGCGAAAGGAAGCCCGATGACGGCCATTCGTCGGTGCCCGCCGGGATGTCCTGCCCGCCGCTTTCGGCTTTTTTAAGATCTACAAAGAACGGGGTGTCCTCGATTATGTTGAAAGATATCGTGATCTCAAGATTATCCTTGGAATACACGGCAAAGAAAGCGTCCAAGCCGTCGGGATTGGCGTACTCTGTCCCCGTCATTTTTGCAAAGCCGTTCTCCTCGCAGAGAGAAGCGAACTTCTTTGCCTCCTCAAGGGTGGCGGCGCCGGATTTCTTTTCGATCGAATAATATCCGTCGTAGTCGTAAACCGCAAGGCCGTCGGTCACTCCCCCGGCAAGGAACGCAAACTCCGACGGGAGCTCCGCTTCGCTCCCCTGATATCCCGGATAGAACGGATCGTCGCCGGTGTCGTCGGCGCCGCTTCTCTTCTCCACCGAGACCATCGCGCTGTTCTGGCTCGCCATGTACATAACGCTTACGGTGAGCCCGTCGGCGTTCTCCGCGGAGAACACATATATCCCGGAGTCGGGCATGTCGGTCTCACTCTCGTTTTCGGTGAATCCCGCCGCCTTAACCTTTGCGGCGTACGCCTTCATTTCGTCGTATCCGGCGTTTTTGAAGGTGATGACAACATTTTCATCGTCTCCGATGGACGACTGTATCTCAAGTCCCGCCTCGGGTATCGCTTTTCCGAGCTCGCTGTCCGGCCAGGTGCCCGCGTTTGAGAAGCCGAACGGGTTCCCGTCGTCGTCAACTCCTTCGACCGAGCCGTCTATACCGATCTTGAACCACGACGTGCCGACTCCCCTGACGGTGATATCGCCGTTCGGCGAGAACTCGACCGTTCCGCCCTGCGCCTCGACCGAACGGCGGAGCTTTTCCTGCTCCGCTGCCGTCAGTATGCGCGGCGTAAATACCGAGGTGTCTCCGCTCTCGCAGTACTGAAGGAGCGCCTCCAGACTGATCGGCTGATCTTCGACGATACCCTGCGCGCCGCCCTGAGTGGTCTCATCGCCCTCTGCGGCCGTCTTGTCTCCGTCTTTTCTCGTCATGGGGGTGTCGGTCCCTCCGCCGCCCCCGCCGCAGGACGCGACGGAAATCACGATGAGAATCAGAGCAATCAGCAGTGCAATTGCTTTTTTCATCTTTCTGTCCCTTTCGTTTCTTTTATCTGCGTCACGAGCCGCGTTTTATCGTCGGCACGTTTATTTTCATTTCCGGAGCGAACTCGAGGGCGTACCAGACCGTCCCGAGATCGCGCTTGGTTATCACCATATCCTGCCCGTCTCCGCTGTACATCTCTTTCCCGACGGAGGCGCCGCCCGCAAAGTAGCTCGCCGCCTCGTTCCCGACCCAGGTCACGTGAAAAGTGCTCATATCTATGCCGTTTGAGATAACGTGCCACTGCATTACCGGATGGCCGAGGTTCCTGATCCTCCCGTTCTGCTCAACCATCTGATCGGTCTTGACTTCCTGACCGAAATTCATGGCGAACCTGAACTCCGTGGAATCCCCTCGGTTGTTGAACGCTCCGCTCAGCCCCGGCTTGACCGTACCTGTTTTCCAGGACGTGACGTTC
>JAFZCF010000181.1 GCA_017552165.1 Clostridia bacterium | reverse complement strand
TTACCTCCTACTACGCGGACCCGCGCGACATGGACCTCGGCTTGTTCCTCCGTTATCTCGACGAATGCCGGAACAGCGGGTTTTCAGACCCCGGAAGCCCGGATTATTCCCCCGAAACCGTGGAGATCCTGAAAAGAGAAATGCGGAAAGACGAGCCGTCCCTCGACGTGCTGCCGGTCCATCTCTATGACCTCGACGAGCTGAACGCGTATTTGTATCAATACACCGGGGTCCCCGTCGAAGAGATGAATCGCGACTGGCTCCATCCCACGGACGAATACTATTCCGTCGTCTCCGCTCTCTTTCCCGAAGAAACCGAGATCCGCATGCCGGGCTTTCTGCCCTCGCTGAACGCCTTTTATACGAGGACCAGCGATTGGGTCGGCGGCACCTTTTCGCCCGTCGGCGCGACGCGGGACGGGGACCGGATCTGTTTGTACGGCGAAACCGCCTATGCCATGCTGCGGCAGACCGAAACGGGGCTGAAGATCGAGGCGTTTTTGCCGCTCGAAATCTACGGGGCATACGTTAACGAATAGCGGGCGACAGGCCGAACCGTAGGGGCGCAGCCGCACGCGGCCCGTCCCCCTCTGTCCGCTTCGCGGACATCTCCCCCGCCCCGCGGGGGAGTCTGCCCTGCGCCGTTTACGGACAGCGCGCGCAGCGCGCCACCGATAATAAGCCCGTTGGTGACCTGCAATTCGGAACCCACCCCGCAGTGGGACGTGCGGACACGATTCCCCGCATTTGATACTTTTTAAAAAGGATGTTCATCCACCGAAATAACAAATACCCCGTCTGCGGCCCGTCGGTTCGTTCAATGAACCGGCGGGTTTTTTCAAGGTGCGCCCCTTCGGGGCGTCATCCGGAAACGGCGCAGGTGTCTGCGCCCCTACCGGACGGGCGGCTGCCCTGTTTGCTTTTCGTTCCGTTTCTGTTTGACTTCCCTCTTTTCTTTTGCTATACTGGTCACAGAAACGAAAAGGGGGCGAAACGATGGGCGAGCCGGTGATCGAGCTCGAATTATATCTCGTGCGGCACGGGGAGTCGCGGTCCAATATCGGCCTCGGCGACCCGGCGGACGTGAAGGCGCAGCAGGACCCGCCGCTTTCGGACAAGGGTGAACGGCAGGCGCGGCTTTTGGGCGAATTTTACGCGAACATGGAATTCGACTGCATCCTTTCGAGCGGCCTGACCCGCGCTTTGCAGACCGCGGAGGCCGTTGCCGCGCGGCAGGCAAAGGCGAAAACGGTGGAGGCGCACCCCGTGTTCACCGAATGCGGCACGTCCGTTTCGCTCGGGGTGAAGACCATCGAAGAGATCCGGGCGGATTTTCCCTTCGCCGTGCCGGCTTTCGGGACGGACGAACACGGGAGCTTCGTGTTTACCGAGGACGACCCGCCGGACGAACGCCGCTTCGCCCGCGCCAAAGAGGCGGTCGCGTATCTCCGGGGGCGCTTTCATAACGGCGAAAAGGTGATGGTGACGGCGCACGCGAACTTCAATACCTTTTTCGTGTTCGCCGCCCTCGGCCTGCCCCCCGACCCCGGCTTCGACGTGGCGTTTCTGAATACGGGCGTGACGAAGTTCATCTTCTTCGCGCCGGGCACCGGGCGCTGGGACGAGGATACGCACATGATCTGGCACAACAACTGCGCCCACCTCGCCGGGGAATTCCCGAAGGACATTCTGACCGCGTGGTGAGAGCAAAAACACAAAGCAAAACCCCTCCCGGGCGGGAGGGGTCTTTTGGTTGTCGATTCAGAACACGCCGACGTTCATGAAGACGGCGATTATCCGGCGTGGACGAAAGCCCGTTTATTCCAGCCCGACGGCGATCCGCAGGATGGTTCGGGCATCGGAGGCGGTGATCGTTCCGTCTTCGTCCGTATCCGCGCAGATGAAGGCTTTTCCGCCTTTTCCGAGAGGTTCCAATGAAACCGCCGCACGAAGCGCCAGCCGCGCGTCCGCCGCGGTCACGGCCCCGTCGTCGTCAACGTCACCCGGCAATAAATGAGCGGATGCCGAAATCGGCCCGTAAAGCCGCATAAAGGCGATAACCTTCGCATTGTTTTCAAGTTCCGAAAGAAATGCCTGTTCGTTTTCCGCGGAGCCGTCTTTTAATATGACGTATAAAACGTCACCCGGCTCCGGCTGCTCTTTGGGAAGAGAGAATCCCTCGATCATTTCTTCATATTCGGGGTCGTTGACGGATACGAAAACCGTGCAGCTCAGAAAATAACGGCTGAGGGCCGGCTCGAAAAGCTTCACGATCTCGGCGGTGGTCTGGTCCCGCCCGAGCGGCGTTTTTTCGGTGAAATCCCGCGAAAGAAAAAGCAATAATTGTCCGGGCGCCCGCGCAAAGCCTTCGGGCGACGCATCTGTCATGGTTCCAAAGAAATCAAGCTCCGTCGGCTTTGCAAAAACCCGTGGGACACATGAAACAACCAAAACGACAGCAAAAAACAGCGCAAGCCACTTTCTTATAGATTTCATGATCATGAACACCTCCGTTAATCATATAAAGGCATTGTCGTAATAAGTCCTGTTGCAAACTGGTTAATTGCCCATGCATCTGTAGAGTTTACATAAGAATCTCCATTAACATCTGCCAAAACATATTGCCGGGCAGTTGGAGTTTCAAGACCAACACTATATCGAAGCGCCAATCTTGCATCTGCTGCCGTAACGCTTCCGTCCTCATTTATATCTCCAAGGATGTAATCATCTGTACTTAAAACAGGGGTTCTAATACCAAGAGGAATATTACCAACTTTCATAGCGCAAGCTGTTGGAAGCCAGTTGTATGTTACCCAGCCATATCCTCCTTCGACCCATGAAGAACCATAAGAATTAATAAACTTAAATGCACCTCCATAAGCATTGTCATCATATCCGATTAAACAGACCGTATGATAGGTTGAGCCATAGCTTGTATTTGGCGTCCCGCCGTTTGGCAAATAATCATAAGAATCATATACATTATTTACTGCGCTCATCTTCAAAAAATCTTGATACAATCGGAAGCTAATGATGATTCCTTCCCCGTTTGCTAAACGAGTTTTCATCTGGCTTATACCAGCAACAAGGTATTCGCCAGACGCTTTATATAATGAAGCCGCAGCATTTTGAATGTCTGTTGGCATAATGCTTGTGTTTGTCGTGTATGGAAAATAAGATTTAGGACAAGCGCCATCTGAAACATAAGAACTCATCATGATAAGAGAGATCGCGCCGGTTCCATTTGACCAGTTTTGTTTATTAAAGGTATAGGATGGACTAAAAATTTTAGTATCCCCTGCTCCGTCATCTAACGTCCATCCTCTTCTTATTTTTTGTTCCATGGTCATTAATGCATATGCTGAAGCGCATGCTGTACAATCGTTTTGTTGTTGAGCCATGGGAGTAGGCAAACAATTCGTCCAATCTACACTTGACGGGAGAGAAGCTGCAGCAAATAAAGAAGTTAAAGGACAAAAGACAAGCAAAAAACATACGACAAAAGAGATAACTATTTTTTTCATAATAACCTTTTTGTTTCCCTTGCGGCAAAAGGGTTCATTTTGAAAATAGAACCGCAGTTTATCTATTTTCTTTTTTCCTTTTCAAAAAACGTTTTTTAATAAATCTTTTTCAGCCTTATTGTTTTTGGAAAAGCATTTGCAAAAAGAATGTATCTTTTCACCTCCTTCAGGCATAACAATATCACGGTTTTGTTAAAAAGTCAATATGTTTTGTTAAAATAGGTATTGAAAATTACAAAATATTGTGCTATTATTTGAATAGAAAAGCCGAGGAGGTTTGTTTTGGAACAAAACCGGGACGAATTCAAGCGCGGTGTGACCGAAATGCTGGTGCTGCTGATGCTCAGCGAGGGCGACAAATACGGCTATCAGCTCACGCACGCGTTTGAGGAAAAAACAGACGGTGTGTACACGATGGTGGAGGGGACGCTGTATCCCATCCTGTACAAATTAGAGGACGCGGGGTGCATTTCAAGCTACACCGTGAAGGTCGGCGTGCGCCGAACGCGCAAATTATACAAGCTGGAGGCGCCCGGCGCCGAACGGTTAAAAGCTCTGCGGGAGGATTATTTGCTGCTGACGCGGCAGATCCTGCGTCTGTTGGGGGAGGATGAACTGTGACGCAACTGCAAAAAGAAAAGAAGCGGTATTTACGTAAAATCCGCTCCCTGATGTTTGTGGGAAGAAGCATGACCAAAAGCTTTCTGTCTGAGTTTTCGGCGTCGGTAGACGCATATATCGCAGAAAACGACCCGTCAGATTTTTCGGCGGTCATCGCGCGTTTCGGCGAGCCGGAGGTCATTGCAAAATCCTTTCTTTCCGAGTCAAACCTCGAATACGTGAAACGTAAGCTGCACGTCAGAAAAGCCGTGTTGGTTTTCGGATTGCTTGTCATTTTGATTTGGGCCTGCGCCATGACGATCGTCGCAATCGACGCCATACACACAACACATGAAGAATACTATGTTGAATACGGACCTTATGACGCGGGAACGTCAGAGCTGAACAATCCCCTTGTGAATATGGAGCCATAAAAAATGAAAAAGTTTTTAGCAATAATCCTTGTTTTTCTTTTGAGCGGCTTTTCTTCCGTGTCCGCTTTTGCTTGGGATTATCCCGAATTCCCGGAACCGACCGACGTTCAGACGGAGATCCTTCCGGACGGGTCTTTATTTGTTGTAACCATAACGACAAATCGTGAACAAAAGGGGCCTGTGCAGTCGATAACAAGTACAAAAACAGGTTCCCTTATTCGAAACGGGATCACGCTTTGGGAGATTTCTTTACAAGCAAGTTTTGATTACAACGGAACTACGGCTTATTGCACAGCTGCAACTTCCGGTTATACGATTTACAACAGCGCATGGGGCCTGCATTCCCGAAATGTCAGCAAAAACGGGAACACCGCTACCGCAAACTTCACGTTTTATCGGTATGCGGCGGGTACCGTTGTCGAGACGGTCAACCGGACTCTGACAATGTCCTGCTCGGCCTCCGGTGTGGTAGTTTGATAAAAGACTATGTTTCCAGCAAAACCCCTCCCGGACGGGAGGGGTTTTCGTTATATTCTGTCGTTTACACCTGCCAGAAGCCGACCTTTTTCATGACCTTGCGAAGCGTTTTGAACGCGAGGGCGGCGGCCTTTTCAGCGCCGTTTTTCGCGCACTGCTCGAGCGTGGCTTTATCTGAAACGATGCGCTGGTATTCGGCTCTGAGCGGCTCGATCTCGGCGATCGCGGCCTCGGCAACGGCGGCCTTGAAATCGCCGTAGCCGTGCCCGGCGAATTCCTGCTCGATCGCGTCGAAATCCTTGCCCGTGCAGCAGGAGTAGATCGTCATCAGGTTCGCCACGCCCGGCTTGTTCGCGGGGTCGTATCTGACGAGCGCCTCGCTGTCGGTGACCGCGGACTTTATTTTTTTGGCGATGCGGTCGTTATCGTCGGTGAGCAGGACGAACGAGCGCTCGTTGGGGTCGGACTTGCTCATCTTCTTTTCGGGGTCCGTGAGAGACGTGATGCGCGAGCCCTTTTTGCCGATATAGGGCTCGGGCACCTTGAACACGTCGCCGTAGAGCCCGTTGAAGCGCACGGCGATGTCGCGCGCGAGCTCGAGGTGCTGCTTCTGGTCGTCGCCGACCGGCACCTTGTCCGCCTGATACAAAAGGATGTCCGCCGCCATCAAAATGGGATAGGTGAAAAGCCCCACGTTCACGTTGTCGGCGTGCTGCTTCGATTTATCCTTGAACTGCGTCATGCGCGAGGCCTCGCCGAAGGCGGTGTAGCAGTTGAGCACCCACGCGAGCTGGGCATGGGCGGGCACGTGGCTCTGCATGAAGATGACGTTCTTCTCGGGGTCGAGCCCGAGGGCCAGCAGCCACGCGTACAGCTCCACGCTGCGGCGCCTGAGGTCGGCGGGGGTGTTGCGCACCGTGAGGGCGTGCAGGTCCGCCACGCCGAAGATGCAGTCGTTTTCGGCTGCCATGCCGCGCCAGTTGCGGAACGCCCCGAGATAATTGCCGAGCGTGGGCGTGCCCGACGACTGCACGAAGCTCAATACGCGCTGCTTTTGTTCGGTCATGGTGTCCATGTGGTTCTCCTCCGTTTTCGGTGTTTTATACAGAATAGCACAAGAACCGGCGAAATGCAAGCCCTTTTCGGGGACGAAAAAAGGGACCAAACAGGTCCCTTCCCTCCCGCGCCGCGTTACGGTCGGGCGCCGGACGTGCCGTTTTCGGATACGCGCCCGTTTTCGTCGAGCTTTTCCGAAGCCCTGTCCGCGGCGTCGCCGATGGCTTCGCCGGCCTTCGACGCGGCCTCGCTCACGGCGGTGACGCCGTCTTTGAGCTTGTCGCCCGCCTCGGAGACGCCTTCTTGGAGTTTATCCTTGAGGTTCGAAGCGTCCTCTTTGAGCTTGTCCCCGGCCTCGGATACGGCGTCCGACAC
>JAFZCF010000180.1 GCA_017552165.1 Clostridia bacterium | reverse complement strand
CATAGAGGTGCTCGTTTTGAAAAATGAGAAAAAGCAGGGTGTGATATACATCTTAACCAATCCAAGCTTTCCTGAATATGTCAAAATCGGATACGCAGATGAGATATCAAAGAAAGGCTTCGTGGATTGAACAGGAGCGAATGTATACCATTTGCTTTTAGAGTTTACGCAGTATACGAGGTCAAAGAACGTCTGAGTGATGTCGCTTTACACAACATGATTGATAACATCAATCCAAATCTAAGGGCGATTGAAACTTTTGACGGCAAGAAAAGAAAAAAAGAGTTCTATGCTATGACGGCTGATGATGCTTATGCTATTCTTGAAACGATTGCGGCAATAAGCGGGACAACAGACAGGCTTCATAAAAAAACACCAGAAGGTAATGCCATAGATGATGAAAAAATAGCCGAGGAAGTCGAAAGTTCCATTAACTATACAGAAGAATCTCATCTGTGCAAAGCTGATCCGCAAATAAAATCCCTTTTCAAGGCACTAAAAAATAAGATTGTTTCTCTTGCCGGAGTAGTTGTTGAGCCAAAGAAATTATACATTGCTTTTAAAGCCCCAAAAAATATTGTTGATATTGAAGTACAAAAACATACACTAAAACTTTTTATCAACATGAGAAAAGGGACTTTAGTTGACCCTAAAGGTATCACAGACGACGTTTCCAACATCGGACATTGGGGCAATGGCGACTACCGAGTTTATCTCAAAGATGAAACTTACATGAATTATATCTTTGATTTGATTTTGCAATCCTACAATGAAAATAGCAAAGTCCAAGAATGATAAAGCGTAATTTTTCAGTAAAGATATCCGAGGTGACGCTCACGCCCGCGGTCGCCGACACGCTTATCCGCATGTCTGAACTGTGGGAGGCGGAAAACATCACGCACGGATACCGCAGAAACGGTCTTCCGGACCTCGAAGGGAACAGGATATTTCTCGCCGAAAAAAACGGAGACACCGTCGGATATCTTTTCGGCAAAGTCGAAAAGGCGGAAAAAACGAGTTCCGTCATGCCGGCGGGAACGACGTATTTCGAGATCGAGGAGCTGTACGTTCTGCCGGAATACCGCTCGCAGGGCATCGGCCGTGAGCTTTTTGAGTTCTGCGAAAAAGAAGCAAAGGGCGCGGCGGATTTCATAATGCTGAGCACGGCGACGAAAAACTCGAAGGCCGTCCTGCATTTTTATCTCGACGAGGTCGGGATGGAGTTCTGGAACGCGAGACTTTTCAAAGGGATCTGACACAAAAAACGAAGAAGCGGCGCTTTGCCCGAAAGCAGACAAGACGCCGCTTTTACTGTAAAAACTGTATCCGGCGAAAAGCCGGGCAGTGGAGGAATCATGGTTTCATTTGTGAGCGAATATATCGCGGGCGCCCATCCAGACGTGCTCCGCAGGATCGTCGAGACGAATCTCGAATGTCTTCCCGGGTACGGCGCCGACAAATATACGGAAGCCGCAAAAGAAAAGATTATCCGCGAACTGGGAGTCGACGCAGACGTTGAGTTCATCGCGGGCGGTACGCAGACAAACGCGGTCGTCATTTCGACGATGCTGCGCGACTACGAGGGGGTCGTCGCCGCCGAATCGGGACATATAAGCGCCCATGAGGCCGGTGCGATAGAGTACACCGGTCACGAGGTGCTCACGATCCCGGGACACGAAGGGAAGATCGATCCCGGCGAGCTTAAAGAATATCTCTCGGCGTTCTTCGCCGATCCGAATCACGAACACATGACCTTCCCGGGGATGGTCTATATTTCCCATCCCACGGAATACGGGACGCTTTACTCAAAAGCCGAGCTGACGGAAATATCCGGGATCTGCCGCGGATACGGCATACCGCTTTTCCTCGACGGCGCGCGTCTCGGCTACGGTCTGATGAGCAGACGGGCGGATCTGACGCTCCGCGACGTCGCCGAGCTCTGCGACGTGTTCTATATCGGCGGGACGAAGGTCGGCGCCCTCTGCGGGGAGGCCGTCGTTTTCACGCGCGGTAATACTCCGCCGCATTTTATGACGTCAGTCAAGAAGCGCGGCGCGCTTCTCGCGAAAGGACGCCTGCTCGGCGTTCAGTTCGACGCTCTTTTCACGGACGGTCTTTACATGAGGATAGGGAAGCACGGTGCGGAGGCCGCGGAACGGGTGAAGAACATTTTCCTGTCCCACGGATTTGAGCTTTTTATCGATTCGCCTACGAATCAGCAGTTCGTGATCCTCGAGGACGGGTATATGAAAAAACTCGGCAGATACGTCGCCTTTGATTTCTGGGAGAAACCCGACGACGGTCACACCGTCGTGCGGTTCGCCACGAGCTGGTCTACGACGGAGAGCGATATCGAAGGTCTTGAAAAGGCTATCGAGGATACATTGTAAAGCGCAAATGAAACTGAATATGTCAGAAAAAAACGGACATTGAAAAAATGACCCTCCTATGATACGATTGGGAAAAAGCATCATAGGAGGGATTTTCATATCAGGAGGATATCGGCGGCCGCACACCCGTGATGAGGCTCGCTTCCTCATAGGTGATTACTTTCAATTCTCCAGCTACCAACGTATTCAACATAAAACAAAACTGACTCCGATGGAATACCGAAGCCAGTGTGCTGTTTGAATTCTTAATATTGTGTCACAGGGGTTCTTTTGCACTGTCCGTACAAATCGGGGCAGTACAAAACAACAAGGTAGTAAATATTATTTGTACCTGCGTTTTCTCGCGGCCTCAGCCTTCTTTTTGCGTTTAACGCTGGGCTTTTCATAGCACTCCCTCTTGCGGAGCTCAGCCATGATGCCGGATCTCTGGCACTGTCTCTTAAATCTCTTAAGGGCGTTATCCAGCGATTCGTTTTCCTTTACTCTTACTTCTGCCATATTCTCTTATCCCTCCCCTCATACGGGCAAAGCGGACCGTTAAATCAAAATTATTAATCAATGCCGCGAATCCGTGACGTTTTCCGTCCGCAGATGCGCAACATAACAATTATACACCAAACAGATCCGGATGTCAAGCGGTCATCTGTCGCTGTAGAAAAGAATTTCGTCAGGGAGGTAGTAGTTCAGGCGCTCACGCGCGATCCTCATGACGTAATCCTGATCCATCTCGTGGTCGAGTTCCTCTTTCAGGCGGTCGATCTCGTCGAGATACGCGATTTTCTGCTCGTTCATTTCCGCCTCTGTGGCTTCGAGGTCCCGGTATGACGTGCGGAGCCGTACGATGCTCACAATGCAGAAAACGATAATAACGATCATCGTCAGTTTTACGAAAAAATTGAGATTATCCGTTTTCATTCTCAGATTACCTCATAAAGTTCGGCGGCGTCGGATTTGAAAGCGGTATCTTTAATTTCCTTCACCCTCACTCGTACGGTGCGTTCTCCGAACGTTATCGTGATCTCATCTCCGGGTTTTACCTCAAGGGAGGCGCGGGCGGTCTTTCCGTTAACAGAAACAAATCCGTTGTCGCACGCTTCGTTGGCGACGGTTCTGCGCTTTATGAGGCGGGAAACCTTAAGATATTTGTCAAGTCTCATAAAACTCCTTCCGGGACGCCTGAACCCCTTTTAATCCTTCCGTACATTTTACATTTTTTCTGAAAAAATGTCAACCGAGCCGATCGGTTCGGCACAAATAATTAAAAAAATTTACACGTTGTTCAAGAATTGATTGGGTACGGATGATATAATCAAACCATGAGAAAGTATATAGAAGCAGGAAAAATAACCAACACTCACGGTGTGAAGGGCGGTGTGAAAATCGAAAGCTGGTGCGATTCACCCGCTGTTTTTTCGTCGCTGAAAAAGCTCTATTTTCCCGACGGAAAAGGCGGATTTTCCTGCGTTAACGTTCTCAGATCATCGGTCCTCGGCGAGAAGGTCGTCGCCTTTCTCGAGGGTGTCGATTCCTGCGAAAAAGCCGAGAAACTTAAAAACCGTGTTGTTTACGCTTTTCACGATGATATACCGCTCGGCGGCGGACATCTGATCGACGATATGAAGGGCTTGCCCGTTATCGACGCTGGCACCGGAGCAGTTTACGGTTTTCTCAAAGACGTTATCAAGTACGGAAACAGAGACGTTTACGAGATAGATTGTAAAGGCAAAACCGTCCTCTTTCCGGCCGTCAGGGAATTTGTGAGGGAAGTGGACGTTGAAAAGGGCATTTTCATCAGTCCGATAGGTGGTTTTTTCGATGAGGATTGATATCCTTACACTTTTTCCGGATCTGGTTGAAACGATCCTTTCGGAGAGCATCATAGGCAGAGCCCGAAAAAACGGCATAATCGATATAAGAATAAGCAATATCCGCGACTGGTCGGGAAACAAGCATAACAGAGTCGACGATACGCCTTACGGCGGAGGCAAGGGAATGCTCATGGCGGCGCCTCCGGTTTGCGAGTGTTTTGACGCCGTCACAGCCGGCCGCGACAGGTCGTCGATTCATACGATATATATGTCTCCGCAGGGAAAAGTCCTTACGCAGGAGAGGGCCGCTGAGCTCTCTGAAATCAGCGACATTGTTATAATCTGCGGTCATTACGAGGGAATCGACGAAAGGGTCATTGAGGAAATCGTTGACGAGGAAATATCGATAGGCGACTACGTTCTTACGGGCGGCGAGCTGCCCGCATGTATCCTCGTCGACTGTGTCTCAAGACTTGTCCCCGGGGTGCTTTCCGACGCCGAATGTCATGAGGTGGAAAGTATATCCAACGGGATGCTTGAATTTCCTCAGTATACGAGACCTTATGAGTACCGCGGAAGGCGGGTACCTGACGTTCTCATCAGCGGCAATCACGCGGAGATTGATAAATGGAGATACCGCGAGGCCGTCGAAAGAACGAGAAAAAAACGTCCGGATCTGCTTAAGCCGGATGAAAATGACAAGGTAAAGTAAAAGCATAAAAGGAGCGCTATGGAAAACAGAATAAACGGCGGCGGACGCCTTTCGTCGCTTTCCGTAACGTTCAGACGTTTATGCCGCGAAAGCTTTCTCGGAGGGCTCCTCATTTCGGGAGACGCCGATGATTTCGCAAAAAGGACGCGTATTTCCGAAAAAATAAGAAACAAGCTTATCATCCCTCTCAAAAGGTCCTTCGGCTCGCTGTGCGACAGAAGCCAGCTTGTTAAATTCGGCAATTTCATACTGGGCTCGGTCAGGAACGTTCCGCTGAGATCCGTCGGGGTAACGTATTTTACTTTCGGAATTTTCACGCTTCTCGTATATCTTCTTCAGAGGATCGTCTTCAACAGCCTTCAGGGCTCGGGAAATTTCGTTTACGGGCTTATATGTCTGATCCTTTCGGGAATATCGATGACGTCGTCCCAAAGGATAGGGGATGCTCTCTCTGACGGCCTGATTCTGTCGTTTATTTCCGACAGACTGCTCCTTGACGACAGGCAGATGGCGGAACGCGGCGGGAGCCGCAGACCGCCTCACGTCGGAACGCTGATTTTTTCGGGTATATTTTTCGGAGCTGTCTCGGAATTAACGTCGTTCGCATTTGCGGCTTTGCTCCCTGTTTTCATGGTTTTATCGCTGAAAATACTCAAGCAGCCGTCATTCGGCGTCATGGTCCTGCTGTGCGCTTGTCCGTTTGTCGGCAGCGCAGAGCTTACGGCCGTTTCGCTGTTCGTTATAGCTTCGACGTTTTTTAAGGTATTGTGCGGAAAGAGAAAAATCGTCAGGTCGTTTTCCGGGATAGTCGTCATCGTAATCGCGCTGCTCGTTATTATATCGGGCATCCGCGGGGGATTCGGAGACGCGGTCGGACACGTTTCGGCCATGCTGCTGTTTTTCCCGGTCGTGGCTCTTTTTAAGACGGAAAAGCGCATTGAACGCCTTGCGTTCTGCCTTGCGGTCCCGGGGATACTGATATCCGTGATCACCGTCGTCTCGTTCCTTCTGACGCTTTTCAATTCTATACCGTGGCTGCCTACCTTCGAGGTGTTTGCTCCGCCGGTGGGACTTATCGTCTCGCTGACCTGCGTTTCCATTCCAATGACGGTTGTTTCAGCCGATATAACATACGTCCGTGATCTTAAGCTTGTCGGCTTTTTCGCGGTCGTCACCGAGCTTGCGGCGCTTTATCTCTCGCTCGGAATCGCGGCGCTTCTGACGGGAGTGGCCGTCTACGGAATTACGCTTATGACCGTTTACCGTAGAGCATCGGGGCCGGTGCTTACCGCCGCGATGCTGCTGATCTCCGCCGGTATTGCGTTCGGCGATCTTCTCAATTTGAAACCGAGCGCCTCCGGCGTGTTCTTCCGTCTGGTTGCGCGGCTTCCCGTTTCCTTGCTTGTATTCGGCGGAGGATTCGGGCCTGAATGTACAAACGAAACGATATCCGAAATGACCGGGATACAGATACCGCCGACGGGACTTGAAGGTGTTTCTTCGATACTGATGTCTGTCGGACTGATCGGTGGTCTGTTTGCCGCGCTTGTCGCGACTGCCTGCGTCCTGAATGCTCTGAAATTGTCTATCTCATCAAACGTTGCCGGCGAACACAGAGTTATCGCGGCCGGCTGCGCTTCCGCCGTTATCGGGTGCGCGCTGGTTTCTCTGATGTTCGATCCGTTCAGCGCAACAGCGGGGACGGCGCTGATATTCTGCTGTATCGGGGCATCAAAAGCCGTTGATGAATTATCAGCCGAACAGCGTCAGTTACTGGGAAGGGAGTTATACTGATATGGAACAGGGAAAAAAGAACGTACGTCAGAGATTTAACGTAATCGACGTCTTGCTGATTCTGATTCTCGCCGTGCTGGCTATTCTGATATTTTTTACCGTCAAAGACAAGAGGATTGTAGGGAAGACGACTGCGGACGCCGACGTTTTCATTGAAGTTGAAATCAGTCCCGTATACGAGGAAATAAAGTCGCTTGCCGAGGTCGGCAGCAACGCGTATGACGTCAGGACCGGCGACGTGCTCGGAGAGCTGACCGACGTATCGTATTCCGATTATTATCTTGAAGGCATAAGCGAAGCGGGAGAAAGGGTCAGAACAAGAGTCCCGGGAATGGCCTCCGTTACGCTGACTCTTCGCGCAAAAGTCAGGGAGAGCAGCAGCGGATATCTGCTCAACGGTTCGCTGATTACGATAAACGACGATATATCGCTGAGGACCCCGTCTTTCAGCGGCGCCGGAAAAATTGTAGGTATCAACTCTGAAGAAACGGAGGCGAACTGAAGTGTCAGCGGGTAAAAAAAGAACGGTCTCCGTGACCGACGTAATGTTTGTTATAGCGCTGATAACGCTGATTGCCGTTTCTGTTTATAAGATCGGACTGTTTGACAGACTGTTTGTGAACGGTAAGACCGAGACCTGTACCGTAACTTTTGCGGCGGACGGTATAGGTCTTAATGAAGCCGGATATCTCGGAGCGGGCTCCCGTTTGTATTACGGCAAGGAAGTTATCGGTACGATGCGCGGAGGTTCGCTTACAACCCCGGGCGTCGATACCGTCATGACTCCGGACGGTAAATACGTTTTTTCGGAAAGCGATTCAAAAATAGATATAAGGGGAGCGTTCGAGTCGTCGCTGACACAGACCGAGTATGGGTGGCTTTTTAACGGTAAAACGTATATAGTGCCGGGGACCGTGCTTGACGTCAGATGCGGCGACGCTCAGCTGAAGCTGACGGTTATTTCAATCGACGTCAGGTCAGACTGAAAAAAACATATTCGCCCTATTGATTTTTCGTGGAAAAATGGTATAATATAATTACGAATAACGAAAAGGAGTACGGAAAATGGTCAGCAGAGTTATTACTGTTAAAAACAATGTCGGTCTTCATGCAAGACCCGCAACCTTCTTCATTCAGAAAGCCAATTCATACAAAGCTTCAATCTGGGTCGAAAAGGAAGACAGACGGGTTAACGCGAAATCTTTGCTCGGCGTTTTGTCACTCGGGATCGTCAGAGATACATCAGTCACGATAATCGCGGACGGAGCAGATGAGGAAGATGCCGTTAACGGGCTTGCCGAACTCGTGGAAGCGGGACTTGACGATTGAAATGAAAAAAACGGCGGCGCCTGGTCAGGCGCCGCTTTCGTTTGCTTTTATTTCAAGAGGGACGAAATTGAGAAAATCAGCAGAGACGAGTGTGAGTTCGATTCCTTTGTATTCAAAAGTCCCCGGCATATCGTAAACGTTATGAATATGACCGTAAAAGCAGCGTTTTACGTTGTGCTCAAGCATTACGTTCACGATGGGATCCATTATCAGTCCGCGATAGACGGGCGGAAAATGAAGGAAAACAATTTTCTCGGAGAACTCGCCGCAAAAGTTTTTTTCCGCGTGCTCAAGACTCATGCCGAGTCTAAGAGCTTCGCGTTCCGTCAGTTTTATATAGTCGGTGCCGGAGGGCGCTTTTTTTGAATCCGGGAACCATCCGCGCGTGCCGCATACGGCAAATCCTTCAACCATTACCGAGTCGTTCTGTATTATCACGGTGCTGCATTCGCCAAGCGCGTTCCGAATTTTTGAAACTGATTGCCACCAGTAATCGTGGTTGCCGCGGAGAAGAATTTTTTTCCCGGGCAGGGAATTGATCAGTTTCAGATCGGGAAGCGCTTTTTCAAGCGTCATAGCCCACGAGATGTCGCCGGGTATGACGACCGTGTCCTCATCCGTGACGGTGTTTTTCCAGCCGTTTAAGAACTTTTCCCGGTGTCCGACCCATCGACTGCCGAAGACGTCCATCGGTTTTTTCATGAATTCCGACAGATGCGGGTCGGCTATACAGTATAGTGACATCAGTTTCTGAGATTTGACAGGACGTCGTCGGTCATCTCAGCCGGATCAATCGAATCTTCCGGCGGGAAGATCACCTTGCGTTCCGTGAGACCGCGGAGAGGGTAGGGTATCTCGACTCCTGTCTTTTCGCTCAGCCGGGCGGCAGACTCCTCCTCGCTGCCGAAACCTTCGCCCAGCGCCGAAAGGACGGCGGGCGAGAACTTAAACGGAGAGGCGGTCGAAACGACGAGCATCGGCATTGACGTCTTGGCGGCATATTTTTCTGCGCATCCGTAGGCGACGGCGGTATGCGTGTCGATGAGGTATCCGTGATTGTCGAACACGCACTTTATCGTTTCGAAAACCTTTTGTTCTTCTCTGCAGTCCCCGTTAAAGTCGCGGCATATAGTCTCGTGGACTTTTTTGTTAATAACGTAGTTTCCGTTTGCGTTCAGCTGAGACATCAGCAATGCGGTCTTTTTCGGCCCCGCCGCCGTGAAAAGAAGTCTTTCGAGATTGCTTGAAACGAGAATATCCATAGAAGGAGAGCTCGTCAGTATAAACTCTCTGTTTTTGTCATATTTTCCCGTTTCGAAGAAGTCTGTAAGAACTCTGTTCGAATTGGATGCGCATATAAGACGTCCGAGCGGCAGACCGCTTTTTTTCGCGATGTACGCGGCGAGAATATTGCCGAAATTTCCCGTAGGTACTGTAACGTCGAGAGTTTCTCCCGGCTTTACCGTCCCGTCGTTCATAAGGTCGCAGTAAGCGGAGAAATAATAGCACACCTGGGGAACGAGGCGACCCCAGTTTATTGAGTTGGCAGACGACAGAAAGTAGCCGCGTTTATCAAGCTCTTCCGCGACGGACGGATCGGAAAAAATCTTTTTGACTCCGGTCTGAGCGTCGTCGAAATTGCCTCTTACGGATCTTACCCGAACGTTAGAGCCGGTTTGAGTGGCCATCTGGAGCTTTTGTATGCCGCTCACGCCGTTGACGGGGTAATAAACGACTATCTCAACGCCGTCGACGTCACGGTAACCCTCAAGCGCGGCTTTTCCAGTATCGCCCGACGTCGCAACGAGGATGAGCGCGCGGCGCTTATCCCCTGTCTTCCTGATCGCGCGCACAAAGAGCCGCGGCATTATCTGAAGCGCCATGTCCTTGAAGGCGGCGGTGGGACCGTGCCAAAGTTCAAGCACGTTCAGGTTGCCGACCTTTCTGACGGGCGCGGGCCCGCCGGGAAAGGCGTTTTCGGAATACGCTCCGCGACAGTCTTCGGTAAGTTCTTCGAGAGAATAACTGTCGCTGAGGAAAAGATGCATTATCCTTGCGGCGCGGTCTGCGTAATCCATCCCGGCTATTTCTTTAAGAAACGCGGCATCGGTTTTCGGGAAGCTGTCGGGCATATAAAGCCCTCCGTCGCCCGCGAGCCCCGTTCTTATGGCTTCGGCGGACGATACCGCTTTTCCCGTGCCTCTTGTTGAAATATATTTCATGGTTATCTGTTGGTTCCCAGTTCGCATTTTTTTGTATTGCAGACGAATTTCCAGTCTTCTTCAAACCGGCAGTCGACTGCGCGTATGTTTTTTATATGCCCGGCGATCTCCGGCATATAGGTGTTTGTTTCTCTGTTGAACGCGTCAATTTCTATATTCCCGCCCCTGAAAGTACATCCGGAGAACCCGATGTTTCCGGGCAGAGGCCCCTCAACGCTTCCTTCGACCATCATCCATATCTCGAGAAGATTGAAGTCGGTGTTTTCGATCGAAACGTCCCTGAGGAACCTGAACGTCCCTTCGAAAGAACAGTTTTTTACGGTGCTCCCGGGGGCGCACGACGAGCGGTTTCCGGCGACGCACCCGTCGGGAACTGCATCAGAGAGAGTTCTATCGGACAACCTGACGGACGTCGTGCCGTTTTCGTTGTATATGACATTCTCAATCTCTGACGTGCCGTAAAACTTTCCGTCTCTTATGTCGTAGAAATCGAGAACGTCGCCGGGATTTGCCGAAAAAGGTATATGCCTTCCCATTCTGAGATATTCGTAATTCAGCATATCGAGAGATCCGTCAGGACCTTTTCCGTTCACGACGCCGAGCGTCCCGCTGAGGTTGAATACGTCGTCGAAAAGCACGCCGCAGCGGCAGTTGTCCCAGTGCATCGGGCGGCGGTTGTCCTTACAGTGGAATCCGTCGCGCCAGGCGACCATTTTCAGCGTTCTGTCAACGCCTGCCGGAGGGATGAAATCGACTCTGTCGAAAAACATTTCCGCGTCGTTTCCTTTGATTGCGGCAATGAATGTCGAGGCGGCGTTAATTTCTATGTTTTCAAACCTGAGCGTTCCGCGGTTTCCGCCCATGTATACGGTTTCACCGAAACAGTGGCCCACCCCGGGGTTCGGAAGGAAAACAAGATCGCCGCACGATACGCCC
The DNA here is from genome assembly GCA_017552165.1 of Clostridia bacterium. The sequence continues at coordinate 1,395 of JAFZCF010000180.1, read as the reverse complement.
GGACTGTTTATATAGGTCACGTCGACCTGCTTTTCTCCCGTTTTTTTCATAAACGAAATGAAACGGTGCGGGCGTCTCTGCTTTCCGGGGTTGTACTTTATCGAAAAGGCGACCATCCCGGAATAATCGCATTCGTCGGCATACGGCTCGACGTCCGTCGAAAAACGGACTGTCTGACCATCAATCTCGGTAACTACTCCGCAGAGATAAGGGGTAACTGTATAGTCGAAAACAAAGTTCCGTATGGTTATATCCTCCGAATCGCATATGACAAAATAGTTGATCCGGGGATTGTATATCAGTCTGGCTCCGTGTCCGTCTATTGTCAGACCGCGGCACTTTCCAATTGAAAATGGTGAAGTGAAGGGAAACAGACTGTTTTCGGTCGATTCGATCCTGTAGGTTTTTCCGGCTTCAAAACAAAGGGCACATCCGCCGGAGAGCGCGTCGTTAACCGCCTTGCTTATCGACGGGCCGTCGTCCGTGACGCCGTCTCCCTTTGCTCCGTATTGTGAAACGTTAATGATTTTATCCATGTCAGTTATAACCTTCAAGCGAGCATTTGCCCGTAGTACACTTGAAACCGAAGTAAAAGTATTCGCAGTTCTCAACGCGGATCCCCTTTATCTGTTCGGCGATTTCGGGCATATACGTCTTTGTGTTTCTGTTGTAGGCGTCAATTTCGAGCGTTCCGCCGTGAAGCTGCGTATTTTTGAAAATAACGTTTCCGGGGATCGGCCCCTCGACGCTCCCCTCAACCATGATCCAAATAGCCCGGATGTAGAGCTCGGAATTTTCTATCGTTATATCCCGCAGGAATCTGTAGGAACCGGAGAAGATGCAGTTTTTGATGGTGCTTCCCGGGGCGCAGGTCGCGCGGTTTCCTATCACGCAGCCGACGGTCGGAAATGACGAGAAGTTCTGATCCGTCAGAGTGATGCGCGACGAACCTCCGCTTCCTCCCGAAACGCTGCCGACAACGGCGGTCCCGTAGAAAACTCCGGTGTTTATGTCATAAAAATCGATTACGTCTCCCGCTTTGCAGTCGAAAGACACGTTTCTGCCCATGTTTTTATATTCGAGATTCAGCGCCTCGACGCTCCCGTCATCCCTGACCGATGTGATCGTACCAAGCGTACAGCTGACGTTGAAAACGTCGTCAAACAGTCCGCCGTGTGGATCCATGTAGCAGTTTTCCCAGTGTATCGCGCCACGGTTGTCCTTGCAGTGATATCCGTCACGCCAGGCGACCATATTGATCTCGCGCGTCATGGCTTCCGAAGGGACGAAATCAACGCTTCTGAACGTTATATCCGCGTCGTTGCTTTTAACCGCAAAAACAAACGAGCCGGAAGCGCAGATCTTTATGTTCTCGAACAGGAGAACGCCGTGACT
>JAFZCF010000001.1 GCA_017552165.1 Clostridia bacterium | reverse complement strand
CTTTTCCATTTGGGTTGATACAGGGCCAATAAAGGCATCCCGTTCGGGATGCCCGGTTTGTCATATCAGAGAAGCGTATTTTTCGGGAACGTCCTCAGCGGATATCGATGAAGTGATCACGAAATTTACGGGGTGATTTGCGGTAAACGCCATAACCTGATCAAGGAAACTGAACAGTTCGTTTTTGTCGTTTCCGCATATCTTGAGAGCGGAATCGATGAAAATATCGGTGACGTCGTAGTTGCTCCCGTAATTTCCGGCGACAAAGCCGTAAAGCTTGGCGCCGCTGTCGATCAGATACTCGTCGGAGTCGAGAAGCCGCGCCTGATGCTTGACTTCATGGATAAGCTTAGTCCCTTTCTCAATGAAAACGACCGAGCCGTTTGTTTCTCTGATCCTCGCGTTTGCCATGTCGACGATCGCCTTGGTTTTTCCCGAACCCTTCAGTCCTACGATTAGTTTGATCATGTTACGTTGTTCCTCCTGTGTCAATAAATCATTTTCAGAAGTTCTTTTCTTCTTTGCTCGTGTTCCTCGCCCGGTTTTCCGAGAAGAGCGAACATATTTTTCTTATAGTCTTCCACGCCCGGCTGATTGAACGGATTTATACCGAGAATAAGCCCCGACACCGCGCAGGCGAACTCAAAGAACCAGATCAGCCCGCCGAGCGAGCGCTCGCTTCTCGAATCGATCTCGACAATGAGATTCGGCACTCCGCCGTCCGTGTGGGCGATTACCGTCGCGAGAAACGCGTTTTTGTTGACCTCATGCAGAGTTTTCCCGGCAAGGAAATTCAGCCCGTCGGAATTCTCCGGGTCCTCAGGAATGATAAACGGCGCGGGATCGTTCTGAACGTCGATCACGGTCTCGATGAGATTTCTCTCTCCCTGCTGGATATACTGTCCGAGCGAATGGAGATCGGCGGAGAATATTGCCGACGCGGGATAAAGCCCCTTGCCGTCCTTGCCTTCGCTCTCGCCGAAAAGCTGTTTCCACCATTCGTTGAACATAAGAAGCGCCGGGTCGTACGAAACGAGTATTTCGGTCTTTTTCCCGCTTCTGTAAAGAACGTTCCTGTACGCGGCGTAAAGCATCGCCGGGTTGTTATGGAACGGCGCGTCGAGCAGTTCTTTTCTCATTTCAGCGGCGCCGTCCATGAGGGCGTCGATATCGACGCCGGCGACGGCTATCGGCAAAAGTCCGACCGCCGTGAGGACGGAATAGCGCCCGCCGACGTCGTCCGGGACGACGAATGTCTCGTAGCCGATCCTGTCGGAAAGCTCCTTGAGTTTTCCCTTTTGCCTGTCCGTCGTCACGAAGATGCGTTCTCTCGCGCCTTCTTTGCCGTATTTTTTCTCAAGCAGATCGCGGAACACCCTGAACGCGACGGCAGGCTCGGTCGTTGTGCCGGATTTTGAGATGACGTTTACGCAAACGTCCTTCCCCTCGCAGATCTCAAGGAGCTCGTTAAGATACTCCGTGTTGAGCCCGTTGCCGGCGAAATATACCTCCGGCGAGCCGTTCTTTATCTTGTTGTGAAACGGAGATTTTACGAACTCTATCGCGGCTCTGGCTCCGAGATAGGAACCGCCTATTCCGATGGCGATGAAGACGTCGCAGGTTTTTCTTATCTTTTCCGCCGCCGCCTTTATGCGGGAAAACTCATCCCTGTCGTAATTCACGGGAAGATCTATCCATCCGAGATAGTCGTTGCCGGCGCAGTTCCCGCCGAGCAGGCTCCGGCGAGCGGCCTCCGCCTCGGGCGCGATTTTGTCAAGTTCTTCTCCGGGAACGAAGCCGCCGATGTATTTGCTGTTGAGTTTGAGCGACATATTTACCTCTCAGTTTACGTGTTGTCAGTTGCACTCCGGCGCCGGATAGAGCGGTTTGCCGTGATCGAGATATATCCCGGCATCCGTCAGCCCGAAATAGCGTCTCCTGTCCGCGCGGTGTGAAAGATCGAACGTTATGTCATAATGAAGCGGGCGACCGCCGGTCCAGACGACGTTCCACGCGTGTGAAACGTTTCCCATCGGTTCGGAGACTATCACCGCGCTTTCCGTACCCATCATGTCGAGAAGCAGCTTTGCGGTTTTTGATATCCCTTCGCATACCCCTATGCCGTGATGGAGCACACCGTATATCTCGTGCGAATATCTGCGCTTTTCGAATCTGTACTCTACGGACGAAACGAGAAAATCATGCACGGCAGACACGGGATCCGTCCCGCCTTTCAGCCGGGCGGCTATCCTCTCGGCGCGCTTTTTGAGCGAAAGACTTATCCCCGCGATCTCTTTTTTGTCAAAAGAGTATTTCGGGATGAGGTCGATCGAATCGCCGCGAACGGAATAAGAGATCCCGTCAACGTAGAATATCCCGGGGTTGTCGAGAAGGACCTCCCTGAATATCTCCACGGCGCGCTCAACGCCGATCCTCGGAACGCTCGCCTTCTGATTAACCGAGGCGAGACATTCAAATATCTCATCGTATATCCCCGTGTCGGTCAGGGAACGGTAATACCTAAAACATTCGGATCCGAACATACCGCAGTCTTCCAGTATAATGCTTTTAAATTATACCATTTATCCACGTCAAAGTCAACCTGAAAAACACACCGGACACATTTTACAAATTATTAAAACCTCGGCGCGCGCGGCGATTGACTTAAAGGGGTGATTGTGATAAAATATCGCGTATGAAAAGGAGCGGAGTTTGAAATGAGTTCAATTATCGGAATCGACGTAGGCGGAAGCACGACAAAAATTGTCGGATTTGACGAAAACGGGAAGCTTATTCCCCCGATGCTCGTAAAGGCGAACGACCCGATAACGTCGGCATACGGCGCTTTCGGCAAGTTCACGAGCGAAAACGACCTCGGGATCGACGAAATAAAATCCGTAATGGTGACGGGCGTCGGGTCGTCGTTCCTGACAAAACCGCTTTACGGCATAGAATGCACGCATGCTGCCGAGTTTGACTGCATAGGGCTCGGCGGGCTTTACGTTTCTGGACTTCACGAAGCGATCGTCGTGAGCATGGGGACCGGCACCGCGATAGTTTACGCCAAAAAAGGCAAAAAAGTCGAATATCTCGGCGGTACCGGGGTCGGAGGAGGTACACTCACCGGCCTTGCGAAAAAACTGATAGGCGTCCGCCACACGGAAGACATCGTCACTCTTGCGGAATCCGGCGATCTGAGCAAGGTCAATCTGCGCGTTTCCGACCTCACCAAAAAGAACATAAGCGGGATGGACTCTTCCCTCACCGCGTCCAACTTCGGCAACGTCAGCGACCTCGCGACAAAAGAGGATCTCGCGCTCGGGCTGATCAATATGGTCGTTGAGACGGTATCCATGCTTTCGCTCTTCGCCGCCCGCGACAAAAATCTCTCCGATATCGTCATGACCGGCAACCTGACGAAAATGCCCCAGGCAAAGGAGATGTTCGACAGCATGTCGGAGCTTTTCGGGAAAAAATATATTCTTCCCGATTTGTCGAATTTCGCAACGGTGATCGGCGCCGCGCTCATAGGACTCTCAAAAAAGGACTGAAATGCCTGACAGAAAAAAAATAATACCCTACGCCGTCGCGGTCGGCGTCGCTGCCGTACTGCTTGCCGCCGCGGTCATAATCAGCGGCATTCCGCAGAAATGCGGCATCACGGAGACGTCGGCGTCTTCGGATGAAAACACCGTCGTCACGAGCCGCGCTCCGGCAGAAACGGAGGCGGCGACGCTCCCCCCGGTCACTGAAGGAACGGTCATTCCGCCGCTCGACACCGGGATACCGGAGCTGACCGTGAGCGAGGACGTATCGTCGGACGAGTTCTCTCGCGACGGGGTCCTCCTGATATCAAAATACGCAGTCTATCCGGTATTTGACGGATACGACCGCGTTGATTTGATAAACGCAAAGATCGCGGAAACTGCGCGCTCTCTGACAAATATATCACAGTATGAAAAGGACCTCGCGCTCGACGATCTGAGTTTCAGCGAATCGTCGGGAATCGATTTCGAGGCGTCAACGTACAATACCTCTTTTTCGTCAAAACAGAAAAACGGCGCGCTATCCGTACTCTTTGAGACGGTTTTGCAGGGTGGCGGCGCCGCGGCCGCGGCGACTCACCAGTCGCTCTGCTTCGACCTGAGGTCGGGAGAACTTATTTCCCTCGACGTTTTCACGGGAAGGAGCAGCGACGCCGTGACGTCGTACGTTGTGTCTCGCTTCTCCGCCCTCATCGCCTCGGACCCCGGGACGTTTTATGACAACGCGTCGGAAACTGTCGGGGCCTCCGTTTCGCTCTACAACTTTTATATCACCGAAACGGGAGTGGCGGTATTCGTCCGCTCCGGGGAGATATCTCCCGCCGCATTCGGCGATATAACCATCGAAATACCGTTTG
>JAFZCF010000179.1 GCA_017552165.1 Clostridia bacterium | reverse complement strand
TTCCGCCTTTTCCTTTGCTGCCTGCTCTTTCTTTGCGGCATTTTCCTGCGCCTTTTGGTCGGATTCGAGTTTCTTCAGATATTTGTCCTGAAGCGCGAGTTTTTCCTCGAGATCGGAGAGCAGAGCCTCGTATTCCGCAAGGGTATCCGAATAATCCTGTTTCTGCTGTTCGAGATTGGATTTCAGAGCCTTAAGACCTGTGATCTCCGCGTCGAGATCCTCGGTAAGCGACTGCTGATAATTCAGCATCGAGCCGAGGTTGTCAGACCTTGTAAGGAACTCTATAAGATTGTCGGAGCTGACAAGAAGCTCGGCAAGCGTAAGCATACCGTTTTCGTACGACGTGCGGAGAAGGCTCGAGAACGCGTCGTATTTGCGCTCGACCTCCGCCTGCTTGTCAAGTATCTCCGTTTTGCGTTCGGCAATCAGCGTTTGATACTGGGTTATAAGCTCATCGGTCTGATAGATCGCCTCGTTCATGTACGTGATCTCAAGGTCGAGCTTTTCCTTCTCTGCCCGGGCTTCCTCTATCTGACCGTCGAACGCCGCGGCGTTCGTCTGATATTTTGCTATGTTTGCCGTAGCGTTCTTGATTTTGTCACGCTGGGCTTTTATATCCGCCTCGGTGACCTTTTTCGCCGCTTCGACGCTGCTTCCTCCGTCGTCAAAACTCATGAACGAAACGAAAGTCAGCAGTATCGCAAGCATGAGGAAAAACGACTTTATCCTCGTCCCCGCCGCGTATGACTGTTTTTTCATTTTGATTCAACGCCTTTCCCGGGCAAAGCCCGAACGTTCCCGTATTATGCCTTCAGATATCTCCAGATGGCGATTATACTTCCGATAAATCCGGTGACAGCGCCTACCGCGAGGCACTCTATCAGCACCATACCCCATACCGACGAAAACGGAAGCATGGAGATGATATTGATTTCCCTGATGATGAGACGCGAAACGTATCCGTACGCGATCCATTGCGCTATGAAGGAGAGCAGTCCCGAAAACAGTCCGATTATCGCGCCCTCCATCTCAAAGGGAGCGGCGATAAACGCCTTCGTCGCGCCTATATAGCGCATTATGACGATCTCCTTGCTGCGGTACTCGACCGCGAGCTTGACTGTGTTCACGATAACGACGACGGACACGACGAACAGAACGACCGAGAACCAGAAGAGTACGGACGACGTACCGCTCCTGACGGAATTGATGGACTCGGCTATCTGCGCGCGGCTCCGCGTGTTGTATATATCGGGAATCGCGAGGGCTTTTCTCTCAAGCTCCTCGACGTCCGCGTCTGACGTATAAGTGATTATGAAGGTGTCGGGATACGGGTTGCTGAGCTCGCTGAAAAGCTCCTTTATCCCCTCGTATTTTGCGAGGGCCTTCATCTCGTTTTCAAGCGTCTCTTCCTTTGACACGAATCTGACGGCGTCCGGGCCGTCGAGATACGGGAGAGAATTCACCATCTGCCGCACAGCGGCGAGACGGAGCTCGGAATCCGTTCCGACGACGGCGCCGGTGTCCGTTCCCGGATCGTAGATTACGTCGTATTCACCGAAGGCGGGAGTCTCGCTCCACACGGCGTAGAACTCTATAACGCCCTTCTTTGCGTCCTGAGACAGGAGCTGTACCTCTTCGCCCGGCTTATAAAGCGCCGTCGGGTTTTCTTCGAGAAGGGCCTCGTATACAGTTGTCCAGCCGAGGAAGCTGATCGCGCTGTTCGCCGACTGGAGTCCCGAGGGGAGACTGATCCTGTCGCCGCTCGTATATACGGTGTCGTCCTGCTCAAGCGGCTCGGCAAGCTTCATCCCGCTCGCGTTGAACAGGACGCTGATGCCGTCATAGCTGACCACGTCGTCGCCCTCCCACACGGCGTAGAACGTTATCTTGCCGAAACGCGAGTCTTCTTCGCTTACCGTGTATTTCTGCCCCGCCTGATACATCGGACTGTCCGATGAGCGGACGGTAGTCCAGCCGAGGAAGGTCCTGCCGCTGTCCGTCTCCGGCGCGTCGGCGAGGGTGATGCGCTCTCCCGCGCTGTGGCCCGTCGTGGTGTCGCAGAAGGCAACAAGCTGGTTGAGATTGTCGAGCGATTCGAGGTTATAATCGATATTGCGGGCTATCAGCATGAAAGCCCCGAGAACGGTCAGGCAGGAAAAAAGCACCACGATCGAGGCGACGGTCATCATTCCGTTGCGGAACATCCCGCGGAAGGCCTGGCCGATAAAGAACGACGGCTTATTTCTGCGCATTGAACATTCCTCCGACCCTGTCGCTGACCACGACGCCGTCGTCGATCATGACGACGCGCTGCTTGAAATAATCGACGAGCGTTTTCTCATGCGTGACGACGATTACGGTCTTGTTCTTGCTGTGTATCTTTATGAGGAGACTCATGATCTCGAGACTGAGCTTGGGGTCGATGTTACCCGTCGGCTCGTCCGCGATTATGGTCTTGGGGTTGTTCGCGAGGGCGCGGGCAAGCGCGACTCTCTGCTGTTCCCCGCCCGACAGCTCATCGGGGAAACACGAGCCCTTTTCGGAAAGGCCGACTATCGAAAGCATCGAAGGAACTCTCCTTTTGATGGCCTTTTCGGACTCGCCTATCACCCGCATGGCAAACGCGACGTTTTCATACACCGTCATGTCGGAGAGGAGTCTGAAATCCTGAAACACCACACCGATCTGGCGGCGATAGTACGGCACTCTGCGTTCCGGCATTTTCGTCAGATTGAAGTTGCCGACGGTGAGCGTTCCCCCGGTCACGCGCTCCTCTCTTGTCAGGAGTTTGGTCAAAGTCGACTTTCCGGCGCCGGACGCGCCGACGATGAAAACGAACTCCCCGTCGTTTATTTTAAGATTTACGCCTTTGAGCGCCTCTGTTCCGTTCGGATATACTTTTGTTACGTTGTTGAATTCAATCATTTTTAAGACGTTTATAACGTTCCTTCAAGGTATTTTCTGACCATCAGGGCAAGCCGGAGCGTGACCGCCTGGTCAAACGTTCTTATATCGAGCCCCGTCACGCGTTTAATTTTCTCGATCCTGTAAAGGAGAGTGTTCCTGTGGACGAATATGCTCCTCGCGGTCTCGGACACGTTCAGTCCGTTGTCGAAAAACGCCTGGACCGTCGCGAGCATCTCTCCGTCGAACTGATCGACTCCCCTGACCTCGGAGAGGAAAGCGCGGCACGCCTCACGCGGGAGGCCGTTTATCAGTCCGGCCACGCCGAGCGACCCGTAACACGCAACCGGTTTTCCAGGTGAAAAGAGTCTCGCCGTCCCGAGGGCGAAAAGGGCGTTCGAATACGATTTTCCGAGCATACCGAGGTCATCGGCAGTCGTGCCGACCCCGACGAAGGCGTTGACGAAGCATTCCGACCCGAATACGTCAACGACGGAAGCGGCGGTCTCGTTTGCTTCATCCCCGTCCGACGCGCCCGCGCCGGTGATCACCGCGTAATCGTCTCCGCCGACGGAAACGACGAAATCGTCATTTTCCGGGAAAATGCGGCTAAGCACCTGATACGGCTGGGTATCGGCGTCTCCCTGCACCCTCACGGCGTAGACCTTTCTCGGCTCGGAAAAGCGTATCCCGAGTCTTTCGGACGTTTCTATAGCCGCGCCTGAAGCGATCTCCCCGAGAATGAGCTTTCGCATGAACTCCGCGCGTCCGGCCTCGGCGTCGCGCAGCGACGCGGACTCCGAAACTGCGAACGCAAGCATTCCGCAGAGGCGCACCGACAATCCGTCAGTCCCGCGGACAAAAACCCGTGTTTCGGAGTTTTTGTCGGCTTTCATGACCGAAAAGCCGCCGGGCAGAACTTTGCTGCCGTCTTTTCCGATGAAATCCGGGTCGGTGCAGGCGAGCACCGAGCCGTCCTCTCCGAGAATTCCGGCTGTCGTTCCGATATATCCGGCAACGCCGTCGATAATATCCTGAAAGCGCCTGTCCGTCATCTGACCTCCTCATTGCCGCCGTCTCCTCAAAAAGGGACTACGACCCGAGTTTATTATCCTTTTTATTCTATCACAAAAACGTTTTTTTGTCAAGTCCCGGAATCCGTGCACGGAAATGTTACAGTGCGTTTTTGAAGCGTTCACCCGCCGCGCTCGTTGACATATCGGCTTCGCAGTGGTATAATATGGGGTGGTGTGAAAATAAATAATGAATAATTTTTCATTTTCCCTTGACATCGGATGAATATTTTGGTATAATACGGAATAATCTTCCATCAACGGCAGAAAGCGGACACAAATGACGAAGGTATTCATAGACGGCAATTCAGGGACGACCGGCCTGAGAATATATGAACGGCTTTCCGAAAGGCGGGACGTCGAGCTTCTCGTTCTTCCGGACGAAGTCAGAAAGGAAGCCGCGCGGCGAGCCGAGATGTACTCACGGGCGGACGTCGTTTTTCTGTGTCTCCCCGACGAGGCGGCAAAAGAAGCCGTTGCGCTAGCCGGCGAAACGGGCGCGAAAGCCGTGATCATCGACAGCTCGACAGCCCACAGGACGGCGCCGGGCTGGACTTACGGCTTCCCGGAGCTTTACGGTCAGAGGGAAAAAATTGCAAATTCTAAAAGAATAGCAAATCCCGGATGTCATGCGAGCGGTTTTATCGCTCTCGTGCGGCCTCTCGTGGAAAAAGGCCTCATAAGACCTGACGCGAGACTATCCTGCACATCGCTGACCGGTTATTCGGGCGGAGGAAAAAAGATGATCGCCGAGTACGAGGACGCATCGCGCTCTCCCCTTCTCGACGCTCCGCGCCTTTACGGCCTTACGCAGACGCACAAGCATCTGCCGGAAATGAAGGAATACTGCCGTCTCGACTTTCCGCCGGTATTCTGCCCCGTTGTGGCGCCGTACAAATGCGGGATGGAGGTGATCGTCCCGCTGACAAGAGACGATTTCCGAGGAACGGTGTCCGAAATAACGTCGGCGTATGAGGGCTATTACCGAAGCGGTCTTATCAGGGTAAACACCGGCTCGTCCGAATCCGGTTTCCTGTCCTCCGGGGCTTTTTCCGGAAGAGACGACATGGAACTGTCGGTTTACGGCGGAGAAAACGGCCTCACACTCATATCGAGATTCGACAATCTCGGCAAAGGCGCCTCGGGATCGGCGATACAGAACTTCAATATAATAACGGGAACGGACGAGACGGAGGGTCTCGTCGTCTGAGAAAGATAAACGGTACATTGACATGAAATACTTGGAAGGCGGCGTATGCGCCGCAAAGGGCTTCCGCGCAAACGGCATTCACTGCGGCATACGCAAAAATAAAACCAAACGTGATCTCGCACTCATAGTAAGCGACGTCCCCGCCTCCGCGGCCGGGGCATATACGACCAATCTCGTGAAGGGCGCGCCGCTCATCATAACCCGCTCTCACGTGACAAAGGGCAAGATATCAGCGATCATCTGCAACAGCGGCAACGCCAACACGTGCAACAGCAACGGCGCAGAGGTCGCCATCGAGACCTGCCGCGAGCTCGCAGCCCGCCTCGGCACGTCCGAGGAGGAGATCGCCGTCGCCTCGACGGGTGTCATCGGGCTGCCGATGAGCTCGACTCCGATAGTGAACGGCATGAAAGAGCTTATCGGCGGGCTTCGCAGGAGCGCCGAGGGCAGTTCCTTCGCCGCCGAAGGCATCATGACGACCGACACGATAAAAAAAGAGGTCGCCGTTGAGTTCGAGCTCGGCGGAAAGACCTGCCGCATAGGCGGCATCGCCAAGGGGAGCGGAATGATCCACCCCAACATGGCGACAATGCTCGTTTTCATAACCTCCGACGTTGCGATAACTCCCGACGCCCTCCAGACGTCGCTGTCGCGCGACGTAGTCGATTCATTCAATATGATCAGCGTCGACGGAGACACCTCGACGAACGATATGGTGCTTGTCCTGGCAAACGGAGCGGCCGGCAATCCCGAAATATCGGGCGAGGGAGAGAATCTCGACGTTTTCCGCGCCGCGCTCAGGGCGGTCACCTCCCGTCTCTGCCGCATGATAGCGTCGGACGGCGAGGGTGCCACGAAACTGCTTGAATGCACCGCCCACGGCGCAAAGGACGACGAGACAGCGCGCATCGCGGCAAAAAGCGTTGTCTGCTCTTCTCTGCTGAAGGCGGCGATGTTCGGCGCCGACGCAAACTGGGGCCGCGTGCTCTGCGCTATCGGATACAGCGGAGCCGATATCGACGTTGACTCCGTAGGAATTGCTTTTGAAAGCGCCGCCGGAAGGATCGTCGTGTGCGAAAACGGCCTCGGCGTCGACTTTTCGGAAAAACTCGCGAAAAAAATACTCCTCGAGCCCGAGATCACGATTGACGTCTCGCTCGGGGACGGCGAAGGAAAGGCCTCGGCGTGGGGCTGTGACCTGACCTACGACTACGTCCGCATAAACGGAGATTACAGGACTTGAGCATGAGCGGAAACGGCATCAGGACCGTCGTTATAAAATACGGCGGCGCGGCGATGAAGGACGACGCCCTGAAAAAACAGGTCGTCGGCAACGTTGTAAAACTCTGCGACGAAGGGATCAAAGCCGTCATCGTGCATGGAGGAGGCCCCGAGATATCGTCGCTCTCCTCTCGGCTCGGCATCGAGACAAAGTTCGTCGACGGCCTCCGCGTGACGGATTCCGAAACGCTCGACGTTGTTCTCATGGTCCTCGCCGGAAAAGTCAACAAGGAACTTGTCAGCCTGATCGGGGACTTCGGCAAAAAAGGCGCGGGGATATCCGGTGTCGACGGCGGCACTCTCGTCGCGAAAATGAAAGACGAGCGTCTCGGTTTTGTCGGTGACGTCGTGAGCGCGGACCCGTCGCTGATCCGTGTCCTCGCGGAAAACGGTTATATTCCGGTAGTCAGCACCGTTGCGCGCGGAGACGACGGAGTTATATACAACGTTAACGGAGATACAGCAGCCGCGTATATCGCCGGCGCCGTCGGGGCGGACGCCCTGATACTCATGACCGACGCCCCGGGAGTGCTCCTCGACAAGGACGACCCGTCGTCGCTCGTTCCGGAGCTCTCGGCGCGCGACGCACGGGAAATGATAAGGAGCGGCGCGGCCTCGGGCGGCATGATACCCAAACTGCTCTGCTGCGTGACGGCGGCGCGGCTCGGCGTACCGCAGGTTTCGGTGATCGACGGAAAGGATCCCGACGCTCTGTTTGAGGCCGTAAGGACGGGCAAAGCCGGCACACGTGTGTTCCGGGGTGAAAATGATGACGATACGTGAAACAGACAAAAAATACGTTGCAGGAACGTATAACCGGTTCCCTGTCGAGATAATCTCGGGAAAGGGCTCTGTCCTCACCGGCTCGGACGGCAAACAGTATATCGACATGGGGAGCGGCATCGCCGTGTCCTCCCTCGGAGCAGCCGACGACGGATGGATCGCCGCCGTGACCGAACAGCTTTCAAAGATCCAGCACACGTCAAATCTCTATTACAGTGAGCCGTGCGCCGGGCTCGCCGAGCAGCTCTGCCTCAGGACAGGAATGAAAAAGGTGTTTTTCTCCAACTCAGGAGCCGAGGCGAACGAGTGCGCGATAAAGGCGGCGCGAAAATATTCGGCAGAGAAAAAGGGCGGAGACTGTCACACCGTGATAACCCTTAAAAACAGTTTTCACGGCCGCACCCTCACGACCCTCGCAGCGACAGGACAGGACAGGTTCCACGAGCTTTACGCTCCCCTGACACCGGGATTCGTACACGTGACGGCGGGAGACGCCGATGAACTCCGCGATACAGTCGAAAAGACAGATCCCGCGGCGGTTATGATCGAATGCGTCCAGGGAGAAGGCGGCGTCGTCCCGATATCAAGGGAGTATGCCGGTCTTATCGGCGAGATCTGCCGTGAGCGCGACGTTCCGCTCGTCATCGATGAGGTCCAGACCGGAAACGGCAGGACCGGAACGCTTTATTCGTACACCCAGTTCGGACTTGAGCCCGACGTCGTTTCGACGGCGAAGGGACTCGCGGGCGGCCTGCCGATCGGCGCCACGATGCTCGGAGAAAAGATGAAGGATATATTCTCTCCGGGCGACAACGGCTCGACCTTTGGCGGCAACCCGGTAAGCTGTGCCGGGGCGCTTTACGTCCTCTCGCGCATTGATGATGCCCTTCTTGCGGAAGTCAGGGAAAAAAGCAGATATATATTCTCCGAGCTGTCAGGGGCTCCCGGCGTGACGTCGGTCACGGGTCTCGGCCTTATGATCGGGATAGAGACCGAAAAGCCGGCGGGAGAGATCGTTTCGACCTGCATCGAAAACGGAGTGCTCTGCCTGACGGCAAAAACAAAGCTCCGTCTGCTCCCCGCGCTGAACATTCCCTTCGGACTGCTTGAAAAAGCGGTCGGGATAATAAAAAAAGCGTGCGCCGAATAAACCGGTGCGCCGATATCTTACAAAATCAAAAGCCGCCGCGGATTCATTCCGCGGCGACTGATTTTTAGTATGCGTCACTTGAGTACGGCGGGATTGCCGTAGTCCTCCATCGCCTTTTCGATGCACTCTCCGAGCGAGTTTCCGACCTGTATCATAGGATAGCAGTCGTAGTGACCTCTGTCGTAATGATCTCTTCCCGCAAGGAACCACATGGTGTCAAAATAATACCTCTTGGAGGATTTTTCGGCGAAGGCCTGTTTTGCCGCGTTCATTTCCTCATAGTTGGTGTTTGATGCCCTGACTCCCGCGTCGGCTATCGACATTCCGTTTTTGGGCATGTACTCCGCGAGCTCTGTTTCGATCTTATTCACGAGCCTGCCGAACACTCCCGCGTAGAGCGAGCTGAAGCCCTCCTCAGCATCGGTGCCGCCGTGGACCCAGCAGAAGGATATGATCTCGGGCTTGAGTCCCTGAGATTTGAGTTCCTCGAGAGATTCCTTTGCAAACGAAATCAGCTGAGGTACCAGATTTTTGGGATCCGACGTTTTGTCGGGATTAAAGCGGTTGGAAATATTCGCGCCGCTCGTCGCGCATTTTATGATGTAGAACTTCTCGCCGGGGAACTTTTCCGTCAGGTATTCGGCGATCCCCATTTCAGGTCCGAACGGGAGTCCCCATTCTTCTTTGTATTCCGTGTTCCTCGCGCCCATACCGAAGCGTACGGGCTCAAAAGTGTCGTTACCGCAGGTATCCTGATCCGGGTCGAGGGCGTTGTTGCTGTATCTTATGAGAATATCGGGATATCCGGCGTCAGCCGCCGCGAGGCGCTCCGCGGAATAGAACTGCTTGTAATAGTCGTTCGTTTCGAAGAAGTTGCGGTAGGTATATCCGACCGCGTTCGACTGTCCGGAAAGGAGAATGACCTTCGTGACGTCGTCCGGAACTCCCTTGATCGGCTCCTCGGTCTCAGCAGCGGTCTCGGTTGCCGTATCGGTATGCGACTGTTCCGGAACGTTGCCGTCGGCCCCGCCGCACGACGCAAATGAGACGAGCAGAGCGATAATCGCAAGTATCGATATCAATCTGGCGGTTTTCATTTGCTCGTCACCTCGGGGTTGGAGTAATCCTCTATCGCGCTGACTATGCAATCGCCGAAAGCGTTGCCGAGCCTTATCATGGAATACGCGTCGTAATGCGCGCGGTCGTTATGATCGCGTCCGGCTATGAACCACGTGGTGTCAAAGAAATATCTCTTCGAGGACTTGTTGGCGAATCCCTCCTTTGCGGCGTTCATCGCCTCGTAGTTCGGCCATACCGCCCTTATCCCGGCGTCGGCAACCGCCATACCGTTAGGAGGCATGTATTCAGCGAGATCTTCATTGAGAGATTTGAGAAGGAAATTAAAAGTGCTTATGTAGCTCGGTACGTAATTCTCCTGAGCGTCAGACTCTCCCTGCATCCAGCAGAAGCATATGATCTCCGGCTTGAGGCCCTGCTCCTTGAGACCTGCGAGGGCTTCGGAAGTAAACTCTACCATCTGCTTGTAAAGGTTTTTGCTCCGCGGATT
>JAFZCF010000178.1 GCA_017552165.1 Clostridia bacterium | reverse complement strand
TTTTTCGGCTTTCACAGAAGATAAACACGGGGTCGCCGCGAGCGTTTCGGATGGCCCTGACGCATAAAAAAGAGGGCAGTACGGACAGTGCAATACGTGATCGGCGCCTCTTTTTCGTTATCGTGTCGTGTTTACACCGGACGGAGTTTTCCGGACGGCCGATCTTAAAGGTCTTAGACCGGCGTTGATCTTTTTTGAAAGGGATCCGCATGATGCTTGATAAATTGCTTAAAGCGATCAGATCAAAAAGCTCATACGTAAAGGCGTACTGCGTCGTTCTGGCAGTACTGCTTTGCTCTGCGCTGATCCTGGGGTTCGTGGCGGATACGCTTCCCGCAAAAAAGACCGTACAGATCATTAACGGAGGCACCTCCGTCACGGTAAGGGGAAGATTCGAGACAGTCGGCGAAGCGCTCACCATGGCCGGCATCGTGCTTGACGGTGACGATTATCTCAACTGTTCGCTTCGCGACAAGGTAGAAGAAGTGCCCCTGGTCGTGATCTCGTCAAAACCGGGCGCCGACGGGCTTGCCGATCCGCGCGATATCGATACTTCAATAAGCTTTGACAAATGGGAGCGCCCTCTTCCTGATGAGGAAGAGACCGACGGCAAGGATCCGGACAAGAAGGAACCTCGGGGCGGAGAAGACGATCCGGATGAAACAGAGGGCTCCGCAAACGTTGACCATTACAACAGCTCGCAGCCCGGGGCGACCGATCTCCCCGAAACTGTAAGACCTATGGTCACGCCTGTCGTGACCGAGGTCCCCACTGCGACCCCGACTGAGGTCCCGACGGAAACGCCCACTGCGACTCCTTACGTTACCGCGACGCCTGAGCCCACAGCGACTCCCGTTCCGACTGCCACGCCCGAACCCACGCCGGTCATTACGATCGACTGGAAGGACGTTCCCGAGGACGTCGACTTCGATACCGTATACGTTGACGACGAGACGATGGCAAAGGGTGAGACAAGAGTGATCTCCGAGGGAAAGAAGGGCGTCATAACAAAGGTCTACGAGATCACGTTTACCGACGGCAAGGAAACCTCCCGGAAATTAGTCGCTACAAAGAATACGAAAGACCCCGTGGATCGCGTGGTGGCGCGCGGCACTATCGACACGTTCACCGACAACCGCGGCGAAAAGGTCCTGTTCAAAAAACGTATTGACGGCGACGCTACCGCCTACAGCAATTCCGGCTGGGGCACCGCGATCGCTTACGGACATGAGCTCGGAGGACTTACCGTGAGGTGGGGCGTTATCGCCGTCGATCCGAACGTCATTCCGCTGGGCACCAAGGTCTACGTGCAGGGTCTCTACGGGATAAACGACTACGGCTACGCTATCGCGGCGGACACCGGCGGCGGGATCGACAACAACCGTATCGACGTCTACATGGACGACTTGAAACTTATCGATTATTGGGGCGTCAGGGACGTGGTGATATATATTCTCGAAGACCAGTCGGTCGACGTTTTTGAGCTGCGTGGCGATTCCAAGTGGATCCCTCCCGCAAAATACAATTACGTTCCTTGACGGACGGACAGAGCCCCTGTTCAGGGCGATTATCATTACCGTGGTCTTGAGCGTTTCATACGCGATCCAAAAGGCTCGCGGATTATCGAGCTTCGACAGATGACAAGAAACAAAGACAGATACAAAAAGGGCGGAGACCGCGCGGGCCATGCGGGCAGCGACAGTTTCCGCCCTAAAAAAAGCCTCGGACAGAATTTTTTGAACGACATGAACGTTGTTCGAAAAATTCTTTTTGTTGCCGAAACAGGCGAGAACGACGCAGTGATCGAAGTGGGACCGGGCCTCGGGATCATGACGAGGGAGCTGGCCTCGCAAGCCGGACTCGTTGCCGCCGTTGAGATCGACGGCGGCCTCATGCCGAAGCTCATGCCTCTTTGCGACGAATTCCCGAACGTGCGGATCATCAACAAGGATATCTTAAGGACCGACGTCAAGAAAGAAATAATCGACGACTATATACCCGCCTCGGGGCTCCGGATCGACAGGATCAAGGTCGTGGCAAATCTTCCGTACTACATTACGACGCCGATAATAATGAAATTTCTGGAGGATCATTC
>JAFZCF010000177.1 GCA_017552165.1 Clostridia bacterium | reverse complement strand
GGAATACATTTGAAAACAGGAACGTTAACAGCAAGATTTATCTTGGCAGCGGACTCGACGCCGGCGAATATCTTGCCGTACTGACCAATTTCGAAAACACTACGTGGGCTATATGCAGCTACCGTATGGCTCCCAGTTCGGGCTTCAGAGCGTACTTCAACGGCGTACCGGCAGAATACGAGGGCGGCTACAAGTCTCTCGCATGGCAGCTCGGCTTCACGGGCGACGGCAGCGTCTCGAGGACGGAGCTTGTTGATCCCGTCGAGGCGCCGGATGTGTCCGAGCTCAGGATCTCCTATGCCGACGCCGACGCGGACGATAAGATAGACGCGTTCTATCTCAACGCAGTCGTTAAGGCGGACGTGACCGACACGGTCGGAATCGTCTTCTCCGACACTGAAGCAAGCTGCAAGTTTGTGGCCGACGGCGGAAACCCGCTCTTCTCCCGTGCATGCACGAAGTATGACGCTCTCGTGCAGAGCGCCTGCTATGGCCAAACGGTCATCACCGCTGAGAACCTCGGTGGCGAGGAAGGCGACAAACTCATATCAGTACACTGGCTCGATCTCCCGACAGACAACCTTGCGAACGGTTCGACGCTCTACGCTCGTACGTTCATCAAGTCGGCTGACGGGACCATCACCTATCAGGACGTTGTGAGCTTTACCCTCGTCGAGGGCACGAGCTCCAACTCGATCGTCTGAACACAGGAGGAAACAAAATAATGAAGGGACTTGTAATGCTCAGAACGAGCGCGACCGACAAATCGGTTGACGGCCAGGGCTCGATCACCCGCGGAACGTTTACCATTAACGGCACGACGTACACCGGCGCGACGCTCGTCGGAAACACGGTATTCTCAAGCGACGGCACGCCCCTCGGCGAAGTGTCCGATGGAATCTGGGAACCTGCTGCCTGACGGGCAATCGCGGTTTCGAGCAATAACCTTACAAACAGAACGCCGCGGGCCGATTTCCGACCCGCGGCGAGCAGAACGATGCTCAACCCGCACGGAGATTTCCGTGCATAAAACAAAAAATCTCCAAGGAGGTTTGAAATGAAAAGAAACATTTTCAAAACCGTTTCCGTCATATGCGCCGTCGCGATGATGATGGGCGTGTTCGCGGTTCTTGCGAATGCCGCTCCGTCGTCAATAAACGGCAATAACGTCGGGACCTATACTGAGATAGATCTCAGCAAGGTCAGCACGTGGGCGCAGAAAAAGGACAGCGATTTCTCCGGGATCCGCAACGGTCAGATCGAGATCGAATGCGGGACAACATACAACGAGGGTACGGCGACCCTTCCGAGCGTGACCGATATCAGCGGCTACGACGGCGTGCTTCTGCACGTTGATCTCAGCAACCCCACTTGGGGCGTCAACGCCGAGCCCGAATATACCAAATGCTATTTAGGCGTCAGGATCTATACCGAGGGCATCACCGGATACGTCTGGACACGCGACACGAACAAACTTGCCGACGGCTCGTATCTCAATTACGACATAGACGCGTATTATTCCGCTGACGGCTCCGACTGGTCGAAGACGTCGCTTGTGTACGACGGCACTCATACTCTTGACAAGAGTACCGGCGACGGCGAGCGTTTCATATTCCCCGGCGGCTTCAAGGGCTGGATCTACATCCCGTTCTCGAGCTATAATACCACCAAAATCGACAATGACACGAACAAGTATCCCGTTAAGGGATTCTACAACACGAACGTCACGAAGATCATGGTTCTCACCGGCGGTTATACCGCTGCCGATGATAACAAGATAGTCGTCGACAGTATCGGATTTGCCAAGTTCGGCGCTTCCTCCGGCGACCCGTCGGAGGGCGGCGACACTCCCGTTACCCCGACGCCGGAGCCGGCGACCTACAGCGACGGCCGTCCGAGAAAGATCCTCAAATCTTATTACAGCCGCACGAAGCTCCTCACATTCGACAGCACGATTGCTTCCGACAGCATCAGCATATCCGGCGACAGGTGCACGTTCAGCCAGAAGAAGGTCGGCATTTCCGGCAACGCCGGAGTGCTCACTACCGGCTCCAATACATGCGAGGCGACATTCACGCTCGGCGAGAGCGTCGACCTTACGCAGTATTCCGGCGTCCTCTTCTGGGCGGACGTAAGCGGTGTGAAGGTCAACAAGAACAACGCGACCGGCGTCGCCGTCAGATTCTCTCCCGAGGGCGGCGGCACGATCTGGACGAGAAACAGGATAGATCAGACTGAGCCCGCGGTCGACGGTTTCCACGTTCACGCCTACTATTTTGACGGCGAGAATTGGCATGAATGCGACGAGTCGATAATGAACGGCGAGCGCGTTCAGCTTCCCGAGGGCTTCAAGGGCTGGGTCTACATCCCGTTCAAGAGCTATCTCTCGACAAAAGAGGGAGTTGCAGGCCTTTCCGACAGCGCCAAGGCGGTCAACAAGCTCATGCTCCTCAGCGGCCCGTACAAGACCGCTGACGGCGGAGACGTCGTATTTGACGAGATTCAGCTCGTAAAGCTCGGCGGCAGCGCAAGCACGGGCGACAGCCTTGCGGTCGGCGTGATCGTCTCCACGGTCGCGCTCGTATGCGCCGGTGTGACGATCTCCGTTACCGGAAAACGCAAAAAAGAAGACTGAGCGGGATTTCTCTCTCAGCAAAAATAAAAAGTGAAAAGGAGGATTTTTTAAATGAAAAAGATTCTGACAGTTGCAGCCGTCGCGATGGCCGTTGCATTGCTCCTCGGTATATCCGCGTTCGCGGACGAGGCGCTCCCGGCGAACATCAAAGGTGAGAGCACTTACGCTGTCACGATGATCGAGAACTTCGAAGATCTCGGGACGAGAGCTCAGGTTCCGGCGGGAAGATGCACGATCGAACTTGTCGACGGAATCGGAGCTTCCGGCAAGGCACTTCAGTTCACGTCGGGCGAAAACACTTCCGAGACCACCTTCAAGATGTCCGAGGAAATGGATTTCCGCGGATACGACGGACTTCTCATCTGGGTCGACATCAGCGGATGCAGACCGAGCAAGAACGACGCGGTCGGTATAGGCGTACGTATCTGGTCGCTTTATACGGCCGGCGGCAACGACTATATGTGGACCCGCAACACCGTTGAGCCCATCGTTGAAGATTTCGAGATCATAGCATACTATCTCCAGGACGGCGAATGGATCGCCACCGATCCCTCGATAATGAACGGCGAGCGCAATCAGCTTCCGAAGGGATTCAAGGGTTGGGTCTACATCCCGTTCACGAGCTACATCACGAACGTAGGACCCGAGGGCAAGCCGGTTGCCGGACTTTACGGAGAGGACGCCGTGAACAAGTTCATGCTCCTTACCGGACCGTATAGCTTCAAGGACGATGAAGGCAACTTTACAAAAGATCAGATAATAGTGTTCGACGAGCTTCAGCTTGTAAAACTCGGCGTGGCGCAGGAAGGCCTCGAGGCCGCCCTTAAGGAGGCGCGCGGAGAAGAGGACGAGGACAGCGAGACCGAGCAGACCCCTGTCGGTTCCGACTCCGAGACCGAATTCGATCCCTTTGCGGAGAATGACGATACCACCGCAAAGAAAGGCGACGACACTCAGAAGCAGACCCCCGGAACCGACGCCTCGACCAAGGCAACGGGAGAGGACGAAGGCAAATCCAATACCGGTCTCATTATCGGTATAATCGCCGGAGTTGTTGTAGTTGCCGGTGTCATAATTGCGGTTGTACTTTCAAAAAAGAAAAAATAAAGTACGGTAATCACAACTGAGACCTTATCACCGGACATGCCGACTGACGTGTCGGCGTGTCCGGTCTTTGATTGAAATGAAAAAAATAATTTTTTGCGCCGCTCTTCTTGCGGTGCTGGCCGTTGTGCTTTCCGCCTGCTCAGGCGGCGGCACGGGCGCAGTTACCGGCGAAACCGAAGATTATTCGGATCTCGTCGCCAACGACGCAAAGACGGTTAGATATACCGATCTCGGAATGTCCGCGTATTCCTTCAAAAGCTCGGCAAGACGCGTCGCCGACGCCGTCGTCACAAAAAGCGAGACGACGGGCATCGTCGTCAGGGCGTACAATCCCGGAAAAGCTGTCATAACGATAACAGATTACTGGGGACGTACCGGCGAGCTCGAGGTCACCGTCGACTCGAAATGTCAGATCACGGAGACCAAAGTCCTGTCAAAGCCCGAGGGCGGCATCGACCTCCGCGCCTACGGCGCCTCCGGAAGCGGCGGCGCGAGCGATGCCGAGGTGCTTCAGCAAGCCATCGCCGAACTCGGGAAGAACGGCGGCGGAACGCTCTATATCCCCGCCGGGAGATATAAGATCAACAGCAGCATAACGGTCGGCGAGAATATCAGCATGGAGCTCCAGGGATCGGTGGAAAACGTCAAAGACGGATATACCGACGAACTGAAGAGCAGTATAGAAAACGGGGAATTCGCCGTTCTCATCGCGCCCGCTTTCCAGAATTGCGATCCCTCAGGTCCCGGAAGGGAAGGCAAGGGTAACATCTCCATCCACGGCGGTGTCTTTGACATGGAGGGGTATATCGAGGGATACGGTCAGATCGACGTAGATCAGAAGGGCCCCGCCGTCGGCAAGACGAAAAGCAACTGCATGATCTTCGCCAACGCGAGCGGTCTCCGCTTTGAAAACGTCGTGGTCAAGGACATTTACAACGGCCACGCCTTCCAGATTACGGGAGCCGACGACATACTCATAAAGGACTGCCTTTTCGCGGGATACGTTTTGCTGAGCGAAGTCAAGGGCTCAACGTCCTCGAGCGACGTCGTGACAAACCGCGAGACCATTCAGGTCGAATACGCTCACAGCGGTGCGATCCCTCCGACCTTCTACGAGGAAGGAGAATACTATTTCTGCCACAATTTCGAGATAACCGGCTGCTGCTTTACAAAAAGCGACAAGGCGGGATATCACGCTATCCCGATAGGTCAGCACGGAATGAACGGCAGACCCAACTGCACGGGGATGAAGATCACCGACAACGTGTTCGACAATCCGTACATTTACGGTATGCGTCTGCTTTGCTATCACGACGTAGAGATCAGGAACAATCTGTTCGTTTCATCTATCGCTTCGACGGGATATAACGCCAAAATGTGCGCGATGATCTATCTTCCGCTTCAGAACGGTGACAAAAAATACGACGGAACGCGTCAGGACGGCAAGACGACGAGCATCATGTTCTGCAACGGATGGGAGCAGGACGGGACTAAAAATGTCGTCATCGAAAGCAACACCTTCGAGATATGCAAGGGGTCGTATTTCAAAGTCATGATAGCTGCCTCGAACTCCCTCGATATAGGGGCAAAGAGCGTTGAAGATCAGATCAGACAGGCGGAAGGGCAGATTTACGGCGAAAAATTCACCGGACTGCTTCCCGTATCGAACGTCATAGACGGCCTTTCGTTCGAAGGAAATACCGTGAAATTCGGCGGAAAGCCCGCCGACGCGAAAAACTGGATGCAGGTCAAGTTTGTCCGGAATTTCCTGTATGAGGACAACAGCGTAAGCGGTTATTCAAAGTTCACCGATTCCGCTGACGGGGTCAACGGGCTCAGCCTGTCGGGCGTGATAAACGGCAACGACGCCAAAACGCGCACGATCAGCACGTCGCTTACGGACAAAAAGGTAACGCTGTATATTCCCGGAAGCGACAACATAGTCCTCGCCTCCGACGGGTCGGCAAGGAACATAGTCCTCAAAGCGGACGACGGAGTACAGAAAATCGAGTTCACTTTCAAGGACGGGCATCTTTTGGCAACTGCCGTTATGAAAGACGGATACACCTTCGCCGGATGGGAATCGGACGGCGCGCATGTCGAGCCCGGGAAGGTTAACAAGCTCGGCTCGGACGTCACTCTGACGGCGACATCATCAAAATAAACAAAAAAAGGGGAACGGGCAATGAAAAAAACGGTAATAATTGTTTTATTTGCGCTTGTTTTCGTGCCCGTTCTCCTTTTATCCGGATGCTCCGGAGTGGAGAATCCCTCCGATGAGACCGGGACCGTCCGTCTTCCTACGGACAACGCCTATATCGGCATAACAAATCTCGGCGTTTCGATAGACACGACGGCGTCTGATAACCCTCAGGTCGCCGACGCTGTCAGGAACCGCGACGGCGATACGGCGATAATCAGGGCGTTTGCCGCGGGGAAGGCAAAGATCGTTTTCACGGATTTTGTCGGGCGCAGCGCGTCGGCCTCGGTCGAGGTCGGGTCCGACGGCAAAATTATCTCCTGTTCCGTTGAACCGTTTCCCGGCGATGAGAACACGGCGGACGTAAGACTTTTCGGAGCGACCGGAAACGGCGGATCCAACGATACCGCGGCGATACAGTCGGCGATCGATTCTTTCGGAGAGTCCGGCGGGACGGTATACATTCCTGCGGGCAGATACAGGATCGACCGGCTGATCCTGCGCGAAAACGTGTCCGTCGTCATGCAGGGCGACCTCGGCGACGCCAAGGACGGCTTTACCAATGAGCTCGCCGCCCGTATAAACGGCGGAGAGTTTGCCGTTCTCGTCGACAATCTGACGGTCAACAATCTTCTGATCAACCATAATCCCGGCGGCTCCGGCAGGAACGGCGCGGGCAACGTCACGATAAAAGGCGGAGTCGTCGATCTCAACGGCGCGACCGTCGCGGGGAAACAGATAGATTCCGAGATGACGGGTCCCGCCGAAAACGGCGGCAGGGGAGACACCTGCGCGTGCGTTTTTTCCTGCGCGTCGGGGCTCACCGTCGAGAACGTCATTTTCAAAGACAGCTATAATGGCCACGGATTTCAGATCTGCGGAGCCGAGAACGTCACGATAAAAAACTGTCTTTTCGCCGGATTTACGATCCATTCAAACAAAAAAGGATCCACGTCCGACCTCACTCTCACCCGCGAAACGATACAGATAGAATACGCGCATTCCGGCGCGATACCGCCCTCGTCTTTCAGAACCGGTGAATATTATCACTGCAAAAACGTGGAGATAACCGGTTGCTGCTTCACGTGCAGCGACAAGGCGGGATATATCCTTGTGCCGATCGGACAGCACGGCATGAACGGCGCTCCGAACTGCACGGGACTTAAAATCACGGACAACGTATTTGACAACCCGTATTTGTACGGCATCCATCTCCTCAGCTACGAGGACGTCGAAATAACCGGAAACAGTTTCATTTCGACAAAAAAGAACTTCGGCTATTCTGCCGAGGACTGTACTTTCATCCTCTGCAATCTCGGCAACAACGGGAATTATTATCAGGGGCAGACGAAGCAGGGAAATGAAATCACCGTAACCTACTGCAACCCCTGGGAAAACAGAGGAACGCACAACGTAAAGATAGAAAACAACGAGTTCCGCATAACGGGCAACTCCTTCTTCAAGGTGATGGTCGTGAGCGGCAACCGATACGATATAGGAGCGACGACCGTCAGCGGGCAGATAAGACAGCAGGAGGAGACCCTGATCGGGGTCCCGTACACCGGCTTTCTTCCCGTGCAGAACGTGATCGACGGCTTTTCGTTTATCAACAATACCGTGACGCTCGGAGGCTCGCCCTCCGGGGGGCACAACATAATAGAGATATCAAACGTCAGGAACCTGACCTTCTCGGGCAACAGTCTGAGCGGATACCGTAAATTCAGCAAATCGTACGAGGGATTTCAGGGCGCGGTCGTCGGGAGGGTGACAAACGGAAAGGACGCGGTCACGAAAACGGTGGTCACGTCTTTGAAGGATTCGTTCCTTGTCCTTGAACAGAGCGGTTCCCGGCCGGCGTCTTTCTCTTCCGACGGAGAAGAGCACAAAATAATCCTGCAGGCCGGCGACGGGGTCAGCGATATTGAACTGGATTTCAAGCATTACGGCGACTGTCACGCGACGGCAAAGACGGAGGACGGATTTGAATTCGTCGGCTGGTTCTATGAAAACGGAGAAATGGCGGACGGAACGAACACCGTTTCCGGATATACCGTCCTGACGGCGGTGGCAAAATGAAGGGCGGCAGGTTTTTGTCCCTGCTGATCGCCGTCGCGACGCTATTGTGCGGATGCGCCGGCTCCGCCGTTCCCCGGGAAACTCAGACGATGACGGACGGCGGGCGGGGAACCGACAGCACTTCTGCCGTAAACCCGAGCGAAACAGTCAAAGAAACCGAAATATCCGAAACATACGAAAGCGTGTCAGACATTTCCGTGACCGAAACGGACGGCACAGCCCCGTTCACTGACGCGGAATCAAATCTTGAGGAAACCGACGTCTCCTCCGAGGTTCAGGATACCGCTTTCCAGGACACCGATGAAACGCCGGGCGCCGCGACGGAGACCGACCGTCCGGGCGGCCCGGAAACGACAGATTCCGGTCACGACACGGGGGGCGGCTCCGATCAGCCGGACGCGCCCGGGGGGATCCTCCCGGCGGACGTCCTCGGCGTTCGGGATTATAAATCCGAGCTGCTTCTCGGCTTTGAGCCGGATATACTTCCGAGCGTCTCGTGCAGCGGGGAGCGCTGTTCATTCGCGATCGAAAACGGCGCGGGCGTCTCCGGGAGCGCAATCTGCCTGATTTCCGGGCAAAACACCGCCGAGGTATATATTTCGATCCCGGAGAGCGATCTTTCGGGGTTTGACGGCGTAATGTTTTACGCGGACGTCAGCGGGGTCACTCCGTCAAAAAACGATTCTACCGGGGTCGCCGTGAGACTGTGGGCGTCGGACAGCGTCGGCGGGAACGATTACATGTGGACGCGAAACACGATCACGCCGATCGTTATGGGACACGACATCGCGGCGTATTACCTGAGCAGCGGTGTGTGGGAAAAATGCGATCCCGACATCATGAACGGAGAAAGGGTACAGCTCCCGGAGAGATTCAAGGGCTGGGTCTACATTCCGTTCTCGTCATATATCTCAAACGTCGGTCCGGAAGGCAGGCCGGTCGCCGGACTCCGGTCGCGCCGCATAAACCGCATCATGCTCCTGACAGGTCCGTATCAGTCTGTGAGCGGAAACATGGAAAACGGTTATCGAATCGTTTTCGATGAGATAATGCTTATAAAAACCGGCGATGACGATGGCGTGGGAAACGACGGATCCGACACGATCTTTCTCGGATACGACGAGATCGGCATATCGGGCAGAACAACCTGTTCAGACGGCGGGGTAGTTTCCGTGTATCCTTCCGAAAACGGGCAGGGCCTGAGTGTTTCGGCGCTTAAAAACGGCAGCGTTTCCGTTACCGTCACGGACGCATGGGGACACACCGCGAGCTTCGACGCAATTGTAAAAGGTGGGCGTATGAATTCGGTAACTGTGACAAAAAAATACAGCGAAAAAAGCGCGGTGAACGTTAAGGCTTTCGGCGCGACCGGAAACGGAAGGGCCGACGATACGGTGGCGATACAGTCAGCGATAAACAGTCTCAAAAACAGCGGCGGGACGGTATATTTCCCCGCGGGGATCTACAACATCACGCGTCTCGTCCGGTGCGACGGGATACGGCTCGTTCTGGAAGGAAACGTATCCGACGTAAAAGAGGGGTACACCGAAAAGCTCGGGAAAAGAGTCGCAAACGGCGAATTCGCCGTCATAAGAAACACGCTTTCCGCGGCGAACTTTATTCTTAATCACGATCCGTCGGGATCGGGGAGAAACGGCGTCGGAAATATCACAATAACCGGCGGAATGATAGACCTTAACGGTTCTGTTCCTTCGGGCAGTCAGATCGTCGACATGACGGTCGAGCGCCCGGAAGGAAGCGCGTCAAACACCTGCGCGCTCGTGTTTTCAAACGCCTCCGGCCTGCTGATAGACAACGTGATCTTCAAGGACAATTTCAACGGGCACGCGTTTCAGCTGACGGGTTGTTCAGACGTCCTGATTAAAGACTGTCTGTTTGCCGGCTACACGGCGACAAGTCAGAACATGACGACGCGGGAGACCATTCAGATAGAGTACGCGCACAGCGGCGCGATACCGCCGTCAACATACGACGCGGGAGAATATTATTTCTGCCGGAACATCGAGATCACCGGATGCTGTTTCACGAACAGCGACAAGGCGGGATATCACCCGATACCGATAGGTCAGCACGGCATGAACAGAGAGCCGAACTGCACGGGGCTTAAGATAACGGACAATCTGTTCGTAAATCCTTACTGCTACGGGATTCGCCTTCTGTCTTACGCCGACGTTGAGATAAGCGGCAACAGGTTCGTTTCAGACCTGCCGGGAGTCGGGGACAAATCAGGAGGCACGCAGAGCTTCATTTATATCCCCCTGAACATGTCGGACGTTTCTTATACCGGTAAGCTTGAGAACGGTTCGGACGCAAAGATAGTTTATTCATACCGTTTTGAGCATTACGGAACGAAAAACGTCGTTATAAGCGGAAACGAGTTCAGCCTGTGCGGGGGCTCGGTCTTCAGGGTACTGTATGCCCAGGCGCCGCAGCTTCTTTCCGCCGGGGCCGAGTCGGTCAGCGGCGCGTACCGCCAGAAAAGCGGCTCGCTTGCCGGGCTCGTCTATACCGGCTTCGTGAGGGTCTCGAACAGGATCGAGGGGCTGACCTTTTCGAACAACCGTATTGATTATTCGGGGGCGCCGCAATTTACGGATTTCAACCTGTGCGCAGTAAACGTCTGCGATCTTGAGGTCAGCGGCAATACCACGACGGGTTATTCGTCTTTTTCGGTATCTTCCGAGGGCATATCGGGGCTTAAAACGTCAGGTATCGTCAGCGGATCCGAGGCCAAGAAAAAGGTCCTGAGCACCGACCTCACGGACAGGTTTATAGCGATCCCGCTGACAGACCGGTACGTGAACGTCGTGTCGGACGGTACGGCCCGCACATTGACCCTGAACGCCGATGAAGGGATAGACGAGATAACCGTATCCGTCACGCCGGAAGGGAACGCCGAGGTTTCCGTAAAATGTTCCGAGGGATACTCTTTTGCCGGGTGGGACGGAGATGTTCCCGGGGTGATGAGTTCATCCCTGACTTTGACGGCGCTTGCCGAAAAATAAAATCAGCCGTCCGGGACGGCAAAAGCAAAAATGATATATTCATCCATATCAATGATACGGGTGAAATGATATAATACAATACCGAAAATGTCCGAATCGATCGGCATTGAGGATAAGAAGGAGAAAAAGCAATATGAAAAAGTTAAAAATCGGCCTTGTAGGAACAAGTCAGCACAGTTTTCCCGGGGACAAGGAAACGGCGTACGGCAAATGCGTCGAGGGAATGAAAGAACTTTCCGCGAAGATCGGGTTCGATCTTGCGGTTTATAAAGAAACGGTAATAACCGCGGCGGACGCCGGGGTCGCTTTGAAGTATTTCGAGAGCGAGAAGATAGATTTTCTGATGATTCAGCACACGTCGTACAGCTCGGGATATCTCGCCGACGCGTTCGGCAGATGGAGCGCCGCGAACGACGTGAAGATAGGCCTCTGGGCAATACCTGAGGGCGTTGATTCGGGCGTCGTACCGTTCAACTCCATGTGCAGTATAAATATGCATCAGGCGATACTGTATCACTACTTCAAGGATATGAAAATAAAGGCGAAGTGGTTCTACGGATATCCGGACGACTGCAGATTTATCGCGAGACTCGAGATCACAGTAAAGGCTCTCCGCGCGATAAAGAACATGAACAGCTCAAAGATAGCCCTCATTGGCGGCATAGCTCCGGGCTTCAACGATCTGTATAACGACGAGCGCCAGTTCTATAAACTTTTCAAGGGACTTGAATACAACCGCCTCGTCGAGTATGACGAGATAAAGGCCATCGCGCTTTCAATTCCCGAAAAAGAGGCCGAGGCAAAGGCGTCGGATATGCTCTCCTGCGCCTGCGGCATACTCGATATGGCAAAACCGGTCCTCACAACAAGCGCGAGATTCTATCTTGCGTACAAGAAGTTCATAGAGGACAACGGCTACGACGCCCTGGCGATCAGCTGCTGGCCTAAGTTCATGGACGATTTCAAATACTCGGTGTGCTCGGTCATTGGCCAGCTCAACGACGAAGGCACCGTAGCCGGCTGCGAGGGCGACGTGCTCTCGACGATAAGCATGCTTGCGCTCAGCTATATGACGGACGACGTGACGATGCTCATGGACCTGACGAAGTTCGACGAAAGCGACGAGTCGGTCCTCATGTGGCACTGCGGTCCCGCCGCCTCCCGCTTCGGCAAAAAATACACCCTCGGCTGCAATTTCAGCGGAACGGATCATATCAAGGGACAGCCGCCCGTCGGTCTCGGCGTGGCGCGCGACCTCGTGTTCGATCCCATGCCGGCGACCGCGTTCCGCATCACCGGTGAATGCGACAAATATTTCCTGCTCACCGGCGAGTTCATGGGCGACGTCAAGCCGAGCATGACGGGCAGCCGCGGCTGGATGAACAAACTCAAACTCAACGGAAAAGATATCAAGGCGCTCGATCTAATCAATACTGTTCAGTCGACGGGCTTCCAGCATCATTATCCGATCGCCGCGGGCGACATTGAACCCGTGGTTAAGGAATTCTGCGCGTGGCTCGGGCTCGCGCCGCTTGAGGAGATACCGTACGAGGACTGCCTTCAGGTGGTTCTCTGACAAGGGAGGCGTAAGGCGATGAAAAACAGAATCACGATGACGGAAATGTTCCGCGGCAACATGACGCTTAAAAAAGGCGGCGATCCCGCTACGCTCATGGGCACGGGACCGATGTCTTACGAGTTCATCAAGGCTCAGCTCCTCAACGCGATGGAGCGCGACTATCCCGTATATTTCATAGCGAGCCGCAATCAGGTCGACAGCGACAGTTTCGGGCACGGATACGTGCGCGGATGGGATCAGAACAGATTCATAAGTGACGTCGACGCGGTCGCCGAAGAGATAGGATTCAACGGGCTTTGCTATATAAGCCGCGATCACGGCGGTCCGTGGCAGCGCGACGAGGAAAGACGCGCAAAGCTCCCGACGGAGGAGGCCATGGCGCTCGGCAACAAATCCTACGTTGACGATATGAAGGCCGGATTCGACCTGCTTCACATCGACCCGACAAAGGACCCGCATATCGCGGGGACGGTTCCGCTTTCGCTCGTGCTCGACAGGACTATCGACATAATCGAGTATCTTGAGGGGGTCAGGAAAGATCTCGGACTCGGAGAGGTCGCCTATGAGGTCGGCACCGAGGAGACGAACGGCGGACTCACGTCGCAGAACGCCTTTGAGGAGTTTATAACCGAGCTCATACGCCGTCTTGACGAAAAGGGCCTTCCGAGACCTCTGTTCGTCGTCGGACAGACCGGCACGCTCACGCGTCTTACCGAGAACATCGGACATTACGACAGGGAGTTTGCCGTAAAACTGTCGGAGATAGCCGAAAAGTTCGGCGTAGGTCTCAAGCAGCACAACTCCGACTATCTCAGCGACGCGCTTCTTCTCGAGCACCGTTTCCTCGGCGTCACGGCGGCGAACATTGCGCCGGAGTTCGGTGTGATACAGACCCGCGCTTATCTTGAGCTTCACCGCGCCGAAAAGGACCTTTGCGGAAGCAAAGCGTCGGATCTCAAAGAGGTCATGACAAACGCGGCCGTCAAGTGCGGACGCTGGCGCAAATGGATGGTCGATCCCAAGATCGAGACGATGTCGCATGAGGAGATACTCGGGGACACCGCGCTCGCCGAGGTAATAACCGAAAACAGCGGCCACTACACCTACGAAAATCCGGACGTCCGCGCCGAGATCAACAAAATGACGGCAAATCTCAAAGAAAAATACGTCGACGTCGGCGAGTACGTCGTCAAAAAACTCTGGGATTCCGTCGACCGCTACGCGTACTGCTTCAATCTCTGGGGCAGAACGTCAAAGATCATCGAAAAACTCGGCAAATGATTTCCGTTGTCTTCCGGCGCCCGCGGCGGCGCCGGAGGACACAGCAAAAGGACAGAAATGATTAAAAACTTTGTTTTTGACATCGGAAACGTTCTCGTCGACTGGCATACCATGCCGTATATTACGGGGACCCTCGGATGCACGGAAGAGCGCGCCCGCGAACTTGACAGGATTGTTTTCGAGGGCGTTGAGTGGAAAAACGGCGACAGAGGCCTTTTCAGCAGAGAAGACACGCGCGCCGCTCTGCTCGAAAGATACCCGTCCGATGCGCGCGACATAATTCCGCTGCTCGATCACGCCGACGATATACTTAAAGAATATACGTTTAATACTGACGTACTGCGAAAGCTGAGATCAAAAGGTTACGGCGTTTATTATCTTTCAAACACAAATCCTCAGGCGTTTGAATATATGAGCGCGAACTGCGGCTTTTTCGCTCTGATGGACGGCGGGATAGCGTCGTTCAGAGAAAAGCTGCTCAAACCGTCTCACGCCATATTCGAGCTTTTTGCCGAAAGATTTGACAAAAACCCGTCGGAGTGCTGCTTCGTGGATGACACGGAGGTCAACACTAAGGCGGCGTCGGAGGTCGGATACAGCGTTATAACGCTGAGAAATCCCGAAGATCTTGCGGCCGGAATTTCAGAAATCATCGGTGCCGGGCTATGAAAAGGTTAAGGACTGTGATGGCAAAATCCGTTTCGTTTCTTCTCGCGGCGGTCATGCTCTGCGGACTTGTTTCGTCCTGCTCGGGCGGAGGAAACGGCGGCGCAGCGTCTGAACCTGCAGGTTCTTTCGACACTTCAGAAAGCTTGACAACAGAGGCGGTTAAGGTGTATAATACGATAAAAATCACTCCGCAGGAAGCGATTGAGCGCAACTATATAAAGATAACGGGCAGATACGATCTTCTCGATGACGGGGCCATCTCGTGCGACTGGACGGGAAGCGGTATTGAGTTTATCGCCGACTGCAAAGGACCGGTCGCGGTCAACGTCAGCTGCGATCAGACCCGTATCGGAACGGGCGGCGCCACGTCGTTCTTTACCGTATGGGTGGACGGCAAGCGCGACGACCGCTTCACTCGTTATACTACGAACGACGGCGTCGAGATCGTTAACGGCGTGCGCGTTCAGGGAAAGAATAAAGATATCTTTCTCGCCGAGGATCTCGAAGCGGGAGTTCATACGTTCAAGATAGCAAAGCAGGGCGATCCGCGCTGCGGGCTTGTTCAGATAAACTATATAAAACTCAAAGGGACGTTCCTTGACCGTCCCGCGGACAGCGGACTTTATATCGAAATCATCGGCGATTCACTCACCGCGGGTTACGGCAATCTCGGGTCTTCCTCGTATGGCGACGGCTCGTCGCGCTTTGAGGACGGAACGCTCGCCTACGCATACCGGGCGGCCGAAAAACTGAAAGCCGACGTGAATATAGTTGCCCGCCCCGGGATAGGTCTCATCGCCGGCTCGGACAAGGATTTCTCGGTTCAGATGTACAATATATATCATCTGAGCTGCTTTTGGAGGTCGGATACCGTCGAATACGAGCCGAAAAGGATCCCCGATCTCGTGGTCTACAATCTCGGATCAAACGACAAGAGCAACGGTGCGGACCCCGAGGAATACGGCAAAAAGCTTACGGAGTTCGTCAATAAGCTCTACGGCTATTACGGCGAGATCCCGGTCCTTATCATTGTAAACAAAGCCATTCAGAACTCATTTCTTAAGCCGACACAAAACGCCGTAAAGGATTTTCCTCTCGTTAAGGTCCTGGATTACGTCCGACACACAAGCGGATACAGCAATCATCCGACGACTGAAGAGGGGAAAACCGAAGCAAACAAGCTTGTAGATCAGATCAAACAGTATTTCCCCGATCTGGTCAAGAAAGCCGTCTGACGGAGGACAATATGAAACACATTGCGGTCGCCGCGCATCAGGGTGTCGTCGGCGGGGGTTATATCCTCGGCAACACGCTCGACGCGTTTGACATTGCCCTGAAAGACGGGGCTGAAATAATAGAACTTGACGCCACGCTCTGTGCCGACGGGACGGTATTCACTTTCCATCCGGGGACCGAGCAGGCGCATCTCGGGATAGAAAAGAATTCTCTCGGTCGTATGACCTCGGAGGAGATCGCCCCTCTCAGGCGAATTTTCCCGGACGGGCATAAATCTCCGTGGCCGCTCTACACCCTTGAGGAGTCTCTTGATCACCTGAAAAACCGCTGTCTCATCAACGTCGACAAGTCGTGGACCTGTCTGCCAGATATAGTGAAGGCGGTCAGAAGGGTCGGCGTCGAGGATCAGGTCATATTCAAGAGCAACATCCGGGGCGAAAACTGGATGAACGAGCTCAGGGCGGAGGAGGAGATCGCACCCGGATTCAAGTATATGCCGGTATTTTACGAGAGCGATATCGCGTCCGAAACAGTTGAAAAAATGAATATCAATTTCTACGGCGCGGAGATCTGTTTCAAAACCGAGGACAGCGAGCTCGCGTCTGACGGTTTTATCGAAAAAATGCATCGCAAAGGCATTAAACTCTGGGTCAATTCCATCGTGTTCAATTACAAAACGGTGCTCAGCGCGGGTCACAACGACAATGTATCGCTGCTCGATCCAGCGGCCGGCTGGGGCTGGCTAGCGGCGAAGGGTTACGATATAATCCAGACGGACTGGACGCTTCACTGCAGACAGTATCTCGACACGCTTGAGAACTGAAAAGCCGTATAATAATTTTTTCGCGGCACGTCGGTTTCCCGCCGTGCCGTGAAACATTTTTGATTTATCCTAATACTTAAAATGTCTGAAAACAGGGAAT
>JAFZCF010000176.1 GCA_017552165.1 Clostridia bacterium | reverse complement strand
GCTCGGAAAACTCGTCGGAAAACTGCCGGTCTTCGGCATCTGTCTCGGACATCAGCTCATGGCGCTGGCGACCGGCGCCCGGACCGGGAAACTAAAATACGGACACAGGGGAGCGAACCAGCCGGTCACCGACACCGCGACCGGAAGGACGTATATAACGACGCAGAATCACGGCTACGAAGTCATAGCCGGCAGCGTAAAGACCGGCGTCGTGTCCTTTGTAAACGCGAACGACGGGAGCTGCGAGGGCGTAGATTACCCTGAAATGAGGGCGTTTTCCGTCCAGTTCCACCCCGAGGCGTGCGCCGGCCCGCGCGATACGGAATTTCTGTTCGACAGATTCATACGGATGATGAAGGAGGATATCTGATATGCCGAGGGACAAAAGCATAAAGAAGGTCCTGCTCATCGGTTCGGGGCCGATCGTCATCGGTCAGGCGGCGGAGTTCGATTACGCCGGGGCGCAGGCCTGCCGCGTGCTTCGCGAAGAGGGCGTTGAGGTCGTCCTTGTTAACTCAAATCCGGCGACGATCATGACCGACCGCGTTATGGCCGACAAGATATATCTCGAGCCGCTTACCGAGACGACGCTGAAACGCATCATAATCAAGGAAAAGCCTGACGGGCTCCTCGCGACGCTCGGCGGGCAGACGGCGCTGAACCTGGCTATGAAGCTCTTCAAGAGCGGCTTTCTCGCGTCGAAGAACGTCAGGCTTATCGGCACCGACACCGACGCCATCGACAAGGCGGAGGACAGAAGTCTTTTCCGCGATGAGATGAAACGGATAGGCCAGCCGGTCATACCGTCTGAGATAGCCAACGACGTTGAAACGTCGCTTCGTATCGCCGAAGAGATAGGATATCCCGTTATCATCCGTCCCGCGTTCACGCTCGGGGGGAGCGGCGGCGGCGTCGCGAACGATCCCGATGAACTGAGACAGGCGGCCCGGACGGGCCTTGACGCCTCTCCGATCCGCCAGATCCTCGTCGAGAGGTATATTTACGGCTGGAAAGAGATAGAGTTCGAGACTCTCCGAGACGCGGACGGCAACGCGATCGCCGTGTGTTCCATGGAGAACGTCGACCCCGTCGGCGTCCATACGGGCGACAGCATAGTCGTCGCCCCGGCCCTGACGCTCTCGGATAAAGAGTTTCAGATGCTACGCTCGGCGGCGATCGACATCGTTTCCTCGCTCGGTATCGTCGGAGGATGCAACTGTCAGTTCGCGCTCGATCCGGACAGCTTTCGGTACGCGGTAATCGAGGTCAACCCGAGGGTTTCGCGCTCGTCAGCTCTTGCGAGCAAGGCGACGGGATATCCGATAGCCAAAATATCGACGAGGATAGCCCTGGGATACCGTCTTAACGAGATCAAAAACGAGGTCACTGGTAAGACCTGCGCGTGCTTCGAGCCTGCGCTCGATTACGTCGTCGTGAAGCTTCCCAAATGGTCGTTCGAAAAGTTCGAGGGGGCGAGCCGCCGTCTCGGGACGCAGATGAAGGCGACCGGCGAGGTCATGTCGATATCGACGTCCTTCGAGTCCGCCATGATGAAGGCGGTGCGCGGAGCGGAGCTCAAGACCGAAACGCTGAATCTCCCGTATCAGGGGAGCGAGGATATAATTTCGCGTCTCCGCTCGGCGGACGACAGGCGTATCTTCACGGTCTTCGAGGCGCTTAAAAAAGGCGTATCCCCGGACGAGATATTCGAAATAACGAAGATAGACAGATTTTTCCTTTACACGCTTAAAAATCTCGCGGATTTTGAAAACCGTATCGCCGGAAAACAGCCGGACGAAAACGATTATTCGGAGGCAAAGCGACTCGGCTACACCGACAGGGCGCTCGAGGAGATAAGCGGGC
>JAFZCF010000175.1 GCA_017552165.1 Clostridia bacterium | reverse complement strand
TTTTTACCGATGCCGGGGAGGTCAGGTCGGTGTTCACCGTCGTGACCGCGGCACCGTATTCACGTTTAAGCTCCCGCGCGTGCTCCTCCGAGCGCTCCGCGTTCCTGTCGAGGAGGATCAGTTCCCCGCCGAGCATGGCGATATAACGGCAGAGCGCCCTGCCGAGTCCGCCGGTGCTGCCCGTTACGGCGATTTTTCTGCCCGTGAGCGGAGGGTATTTTTTTATTATGTCCTCAGAACGCATATTCCGCGAAAAGCCGCCCGAGCTTTATGACGCTGTCGGAGTCGTAATGCGCGATGTCCGGGGCGCCGTAAGGCTCGTTTTTTGTCGTCAGCCCCGCACCTATCGTGTCAATGAAACGACGGTCGCCGCTCTGCGCGGCGTAGACGCGCTTTGCCTCGTTGATTTTTTCGTAGTTTTCCCAGACCTCGCTTATTCCCGCGTCAACGTAAACGCATCCGTCAAAATAACCGGGAAACTCATTCGCAAGATCTTTAAGAAGGGCGTCGTAAAGCCCGATATATCCGTCGACCCGGCCGACCACGGCGTCGGATTCACCCTGCATCCAGAAAAACGCCTTGATCTCGGGCTCGAGTCCCTCGGCCTCGAGCTGCGCGAAGGTGTTTTTCAACAGATCGACGAGCTCGTTATAGCACCAGCCGTAAGGGCGGTTATCGGTGGCCAGCACGCCGTCGAAATACCGTGAATCGGGGTCGTACAGATCCGGACTGCCCGAAGGTGAGAGCCAGTCGCGCCAGAGCGACATCCCGCCGAAAGCGCACTTTACGATATAAAAGGTCTCCCCGGGGTAGCGCTCGTCGAGCAGGTCGGCAATCCCGACCTCAGGACCGAAGGTGTCCCTTCCGAACTCGGCGCATCTGATTTTCGTCGGCACGAAACCCCTGCTCCTTATGTTGTGAGAGACGTAAGTCAGCTTTACGTTCTCAAATCCGGCGCGCCAGATTTCTACCTTTTCGTTCCCGAAATGTCCCTTCAAATATTCGGCGTGCCCGACGCCGACGGCGTTCGACTGGCCCGCTAAAACAAAGATTCTTGCTTTTTTCATTTCGTTAATTTCCTTTTCCCGCGTTTCGTTACCGGTACTTTCGGACGGAACTGAGGTTTCCCCGTCAACAACACGCGGAGCATATTTTTTCAGCGCAAGGGTCAGAATGACGGCCGCTCCGACCGCGATAAGAAATGTCAGTGCGGCGATGAACGCGGCCCTTGACCTGCCCTTCATTTGTTATAGTAGTTGACGAGGCATCCGCAAAGTATGGTCTCGCGCTCCGGACCCGTCAGGGCGGGCATGATAAGCGTGACGGAACGCACGCCGTCACCTCCGACGACGGTCGCCTCGACCGTCGGGCGCTGTTCGATCAGCGCCGCGCGGATATCCTTTATGAAAATGTAATCTCCGACCGAGAAGCCGGGATCCTCACTCACCGTAAATGGTATCATCCCCCAGTTTATGAGATTCGAGCGGTATCGCTTTGTCGCGTACTCGACGGCGACGTTCGCGGCCCCTCCGAGGACCCTCTGGCACGAGGCCGCCTGCTCGCGGGCCGAGCCGTCGCCCGGCTTTGTCGCGTATATGACCGACCCGCGGGTGAGTCTTGTTCTGTCAATGAAATCAAGATCGGGGATATCGCCGTCACGCGCCGCCTTTGCGCGGGAAACGTAGCCGGGATCCCTGCGCGAGAGGGTGAACTCCGCGAGTTTATAGGGATTTGAACGGTATGACGAGGTCTCTCCCGACGGGATGAGCTCGTCGGTCGTCGTGACGGGATCTTTTATGACCGAGCACACCGTGAGGAGCAGATCGTCCCTGAGCGGGGCGATCTCCGGCCAGTCGGCGATGTTCGGGCCGTATCTCAGCTCGGTTTCGGGCTTTGCCTTGCCGAAGCCGTCGTAGACCTTTGCGCCGTACGACGAGCTGTCGAAAACGCAATCAGGCTCGGTAAAGTCGACGCCAGTCTCGTCGCCGCCCGTGAGCACACCGCCGTTTGCGGCCGTCGCGGCGATGGTCCTCGCGTCGCAGAGAGCGACGAATGCCTCCTGTCCCTCGCCGGGCTTGGAGCCCTCGCGGTTCGGGAAATTTCTCGTCGTGTGTCTGAGACTGAGACATCCGTTTCCGGGCACGTCGCCCGCGCCGAAGCAGGGGCCGCAGAACGCGGTTTTAAGAATCGCGCCGGCCGAGATGAGCCCCGCCGCCGTGCCGTCCCTCATTATCTGCCCGAGGACCGGCTGGCTCGCCGGATATACCGAGAGGGTGAAGTCCCCTAGCTCCGCGCCGCGGGAGAGGATATCCTTCGCCGCGACGAGATTTTCGTATATCCCTCCGGCGCAGCCCGCGATGACGCCCTGCTCCGCCCTGACGTTTCCGTCGGGACCGATCTTGCCGAGCAGCGACGGCGCCTTTTCGGAGAGGACTCCGCGGGGATCGGCCTTGAGCTCTCTTATCGTCACGGCGTTTGACGGATGGAACGGGAGGGCGATCATCGACTCGACCGAGGAGAGATCTATCTCGACGAGCGCGTCGTATACCGCGCCGTCGTCCGGCTCGAGCCGACGGTAGGCCTCCGGCCTGCCGTGAATCTCAAAATATTTCTTTACCTTTTCGTCGGTCACCCATACGGATGAAAGGCAGGCCGTCTCGGTCGTCATGACGTCGATGCCGTTCCTGAACTCCACGGAGAGGCCGGAGACGCCTTCACCGACAAATTCGAGTATCTTGTTTTTGACGATACCGCCGCCGAATACCGCGCCGATGAGGGCGATCGCGACGTCATGGGGGCCTATCCCCCCGCGCGGTTTTCCCGTCAGTTTTACGGCGACGACGCCCGGCTTTTTAACGTCGTACGTGCGGCGGAGGAGCTGCTTGACAAGCTCAGGACCGCCCTCGCCGACGCCGAGCGTACCCAGCGCTCCGTATCTCGTGTGGCTGTCAGAGCCGAGTATCATCCCGCCGCAGAACGCGTAGCGCTCGCGCATAAAGGAGTGTATGACCGCCTGATGCGCAGGGACGTATATCCCGCCGTATTTTTTTGCGGCGGAAAGCCCGAAAAGATGGTCGTCCTCATTTATCGTGCCTCCCACGGCGCAGAGACTGTTGTGACAGTTCGTCAGCACGTAGGGAACGGGAAACTCCTTCAGCCCGCCTGCACGCGCCGTCTGAATTATCCCGACGTAGGTTATATCGTGGGAGGCGAGGGCGTCGAACCTTATCCTGAGATCCTCGCCGTCGCCCGAATTATGAGCCGAAAGTATTTTTTCGGCAATCGTAGATCCTGTCTTTCCTTTGTATCCATCCGCCGGGACGAAGACGTCACCGGCGAGCCGGACGCATTTTTCAGATGTTATCTTTACCATTTTCGCCTCAAAAAAGTAAATCGGGGCGGTCCCGAAGGACGCCCCGGTGATTGACTGAATTATTCCGCTGCCTGCGTCGTTCCCGCCGAGCCGTCCGTCACTTCGGCGGCAGCAGTACCCGATCCCGCCTCGGTCTCAGGCGCGGCCGCGGTCTCGGCGACGGTCTCGGAAACCGCCTCGGAGGTCGACTGATCCTTTATCGCCTCGATATCCGAATCCTTCTGGACTATGAACGAAACGAGGACTATCAGCGTAAAGAGCACGGCAACGATCGCTGTGACCTTTTCAAGGATCTTGTCGGCGGCCTTTGCCTTGTTCTTGCCGTAATACGAATCCATCGATTTGCCTCCGCCGGCTATCGCGCTCGAAAGCGATTTGTCTTTTCCGGACTGGAGAAGAACGACCGCGATAAGAGCCAGCGCGGCGACTATAAGAATTATGCCGAAAACTATTTTAAGAGCACCCATTTTATTGAAAACCTTCTTCTTTATCTGTCAAGTTGTTATATCTGTCACTTTCGCGCCGCAGCGCGGGTCTATAATTATATCATGCCC
>JAFZCF010000174.1 GCA_017552165.1 Clostridia bacterium | reverse complement strand
GGAGCTCTTCATCGGGACGGGCGTCGAGTATCCCGATATGTATTATGAGGACATAGCGACGACCTCGCGGCTTCTGTATCACGGCAAAAAGCTCGCGATAACGGGGAAGATACGGTATTATTACGCCATCCACGGCGGCAGCATAACCCAGACGAAGGGCGCCAAGCTCATAAACGACTATATGCGCTCCCTGCTCGTCCTGTGCAATTTCTTCCGGTATCACGGGGAATACGAAAAATACAGAAAGCAGATACGCTTTGACGCGTGGAAGGTATATCTCGCGAATCTCTGGCAGATACTCGTCCTCCACGTGAGCGCGGGCGACCTGCGCGGCATGGGAAAGAACTTTTCGCAGATGAGAAAAAACCGGAAATATATCGTTTCGGGTGAATTCGAGCCGACGGACTCGATCCCCCCGCTCCCGTACCCGATTACCGAGCCGGCCGGGCGGGGAAAGAAATGAGTTTTGCGGAAACGAGGAAAAGGCGATGAAAAAAACCTATTATCTTGCGGTCGATATCGGCGCCTCGAGCGGGCGGCACATACTGTCGTACGTCGAGGACGGAGTTATCCGTACGGAGGAGATCTACCGTTTCAAAAACGGGCAGAAAAACGAGGACGGCACGCTGGTGTGGGACACCGAGGGGCTGTTCCGCAGCATAGTCGAGGGGATGAAAAAGGCCGGCGAGCTCGGCAAGGCCCCGTCGTATATGGCGATCGACACCTGGGGAGTCGACTTCGTGCTCCTCAACTGCAGGGGAAAGATCGTCGGCAAGCCGGTCGGCTACCGCGATTCGCGCACCGACGGGATCGAAAAAGAGGTCTCGAAGGTCATATCTCCCTTTGAACTTTACCGCCGCACGGGGATACAGTTCCAGCGGTTCAACACTATATATCAGCTCGCGGCGGTGAAAAAATATCACCCCGAGGAGCTTGAAAAGGCGAAAAAACTGCTTTTCATACCCGATTATTTCAACTATCTTCTGACGGGTAAGGCAGAGTGCGAGTACACCGAGGCGTCGACCTCCAATCTTCTCGACGTAAAGACCGGCACGTGGGACAGGGAACTGATCGCCTCGCTCGGTCTGCCTCAGGGGATATTCCTCGACCTAAAAATGCCGGGGACGAAGATCGGCAGGCTCAGGAAAGAGATCGCCCTCGAGGTCGGGTACGACCTCACGGTGATGCACGCGGCGTCTCACGACACCGGCTCCGCCGTGCTCGCCGTACCCACATCGTCGGACGACGCGGCGTATCTCAGCTCGGGGACGTGGTCGCTCCTCGGCGTCGAGAGCCGCGAGCCCGTAGTCACGGACGAGTCAATGGCCGCCAACCTCACGAACGAGGGCGGCTGGGACATGAGATACCGCTGTCTCAAAAACATAACGGGCCTGTGGATGATACAGTCCATCCGGGCCGAATGCGGAGGCAGATATACCTTCGACGAGCTGTGCGAAATGGCCGTCGGATACGGCGGCACGCCCTGCCGCGTTGACGTGAACGACGATTCCTTCCTCGCTCCCGACAACATGACGGAGGCGGTCAGGAAGGCCATGGGCAAACCCGACGCCCCGCTCGGCGAGGTGCTCGCGACAGTATATCACAGTCTCGCTGACTGCTACGCGAGGACGATAAAGGAAATTGAGGGCGTCACGGGTAAAAAGCTCGGCGCGATCCACATTATCGGCGGAGGCAGCAAGGACGACCTCCTCAACAAACTCACCGCCGAGGCGTGCGGGATCGACGTCTACACCGGCCCGACCGAAGCGACGGCGATCGGAAATCTCATCGCGCAGATGCTCGGCACCGGGACGTTTTCGGATCTTCCCGAGGCGAGGGCGGCCGTGGCAAAATCATTTGACGTTAACAAAATCGACATCGGGAGAGGTTAAATATGAACAGTCAGTACGCATACGCAAAAGAGAAATACGCGTCGATAGGGATCGACACCGACGCGGTAATCGAAAAGCTCAGGACCGTGCCGGTCTCGCTCCACTGCTGGCAGGGAGACGACGTGCACGGCTTCATCTCGGGAAGTTCTCTCTCGGGAGGAATTCAGGTCACGGGGAAATATCCCGGAGCGGCCCGCACGCCCGCCGAGCTCATGGCGGACTACGACTTTGCCCTTAAACTCGACGGCGGAGCCCACAAGATAAACCTCCACGCCATATACGCGATATTCGAAAACGGCGAGCATCCCGACGTCGACGGGCTGCTCCCGAGGCATTTCGCTCCGTGGGTGAAGTTCGCAAAGGACAGGGGCGTCGGCATAGATTTCAACCCGACGTGCTTCTCCCACCCGAAGGCGAATAAGTGGACGCTCTGCTCGCCCGACGAGGAGATCAGAAAGTTCTGGGTCAGGCACTGCATCGCTTGCATCCGCATTTCCGAATACTTCGCCTCCGAGACCGGCGTGCCCTGCGTCATGAACATCTGGATCCCCGACGGAATGAAGGACGTTCCCGCCGACAGGACCGGCCCGAGGGCGAGATATATGAAATCCCTCGACGAGATCCTCGCCTGCGGATACGACAGGGAAAAGGTCATCGTCACGGTTGAATCAAAGGTCTTCGGCATAGGAGTCGAGTCATACACCTCGGGCTCCGCCGAGTTCACTCTCGGATACGCCCTTTCGCGCGGCATAACCCCGCTCATGGACAACGGGCATTATCATCCGACGGAGATGGTCTCCGACAAGATCAGCTCGCTTCTCCTGTATTC
Source organism: Clostridia bacterium (assembly GCA_017552165.1). The sequence continues at coordinate 1,753 of JAFZCF010000174.1, read as the reverse complement.
GAAGAAGCTCGCGCTCCACGTGACGCGCCCCGTCCGCTGGGACAGCGACCACGTTGTCAGATACGACGACGAGACGAAGGAGATCGCAAAGGAGATAGTCGCGAGCGGCCGTATGGACGACGTGATCATCGCGCTCGACTATTTCGACGGCAGCATTAACCGCGTGGCCGCGTGGGTTCTCGGCCTCCGCAATCTGCGCAAGGCGCTGCTCTCCGCCATGCTCACGCCTCACGGCGAGTACAAAAAGCTTCAGGACGAGGGCAAACTCACCGAGCTTCTCGTCCGCCAGGAAGAGCTCAAGACCTTCCCGCTCTCTGCCGTATGGGACGAATACTGCGAGAGATGCGGCGTTCCGACCGGGACAAAGTGGTTCGACGAGATAGAAAAATACGAAAAGGACGTGCTTCTCAAGCGCTGACGGTGTAATCCGATATGACAGTAACTGAAACCGGTTTTGCAAAGGGTTTTATCAAGCTTGCCGACGACGGCTATAAACAGGGATATCACGAAAGGAACGGCGGCAATCTGTCGTACAGACTGACGGAAAGCGACGTTTCGGAGATAAAGAGCGAGCTCGATTTTTCGCGCGAGTGGCGCGATATCGGCACGGACGTGCCCTCCCTCGCCGGGATGTTTTTCATGGTCACGGGGACCGGAGAGTTCTTCCGCAACGTAAAGGAGATGCCCGAAAAGACGTCGGGGATAATCGAGGTCGATCCCGACGGAAAAAAGTACCGTATCGTATGGGGCTTTTCCGGCGGCGGCCGCCCGACGAGCGAGATACCGACCCACCTGATGAATCACGAGGTCGTGATGAAGCGCTCGGGAGGCAAGCTGAGGGTCATATACCACTGCCATCCCGTCAATATAATCGCGCTCACCTTCATCCTTCCGATCGACGACGGAATTTTCAGCCGCGAGCTGTGGGAATCCATGACGGAATGTCCCATCATAGCGCCCGCCGGCGTCGGCGTCGTGCCGTGGATGATGCCCGGCGGCCGCGACATTGCCGTCGCCACGTCGAAAAAGATGGAGATCTATGACGCCGTCATCTGGGCGCATCACGGTATCTTCTGCACCGGCGACACCTTTGACAACACCTTCGGACTCATGCACATGCTCGAAAAGAGCGCCGAGATACTCCTGAAGATCCTCTCCGTGACGGGCGAAAAGCGCCAGACGATAAGGCACGAGAATTTCATCGCCATCGAAAAGGATTTCCACGTCAAGCTCAACGACGACGTGCTCGCCATAACGAGAGAATAATAAGAAAAAACGTACTAAAACAATCCCGCCCGCGGCTTAATACCGAGGGCGGGATTGTTATTATTCTGCCGTAACGAAGACCGCGTCGGCACCGGAGGAGATTACCGAATAAACTCCGTTTTCCGGCGTCAGTACTCTCGGGATGCCTTTTTCATACGCCGTCACGACGGAAACGTCATCGGAGACGGTAAACGAAACTGTTGCCCGGCTTTCTTTTTTGAACTGGTAATCGGTACAGTTAATGATGAAGAGCCCCTCGCCGTCCGTGCCGGTCTTTTTTTTGAAAAGTCCGGCGATCGCGAACTCATTGTCGGAAACCGAAACCGACGTGAATTTTTCGGAGCCGAGCGAATCCGGCCCGTGCGTCTCGGCGATCTTGCCGTACTGAGGGGACGGGAAAATGTCCGTCCGGTTGTAATAATCTGCTCCTATCAGCAGAGCGGAGGTCTCGTGAGAGTATTTCATGTATATCGGCGAAAACGCTTTG
>JAFZCF010000173.1 GCA_017552165.1 Clostridia bacterium | reverse complement strand
GCCGGCATCTCTTCGATGATGTCGACCGTGTCGTCCATATAGAGCTCGTCGAGTATCCCTTTCAGCTCTTTATCGGTGAAGGAGTTTATCAGCAGCTGCTGCTTGTCCGGGTCGAGTTCGACGAACACGGCCGCAGCCGGTTCTTTCGGCAGGAGCCGGAAAATTACGGCGTAGAGTTCCTCCGGGAGTTCGTCATAAAGCTCCGCGACGTCGGCGGGTTCCGCCTTGAGCAGGAGTCCCTTCAGATCCGAATACTTTTTTTCATCGATGAGCCGGAGGGCTTCCTCGATATCAAGGGTTGTGTTGAGTTCCATTTTTTTGCCGTCCTTTTTTTCAAAATCGCGCAAAAAAAGCGCGTCGCATTGCGACCGCGCAGAAAACCCGAAATGACCGACGGTTTCAGGACATCGGGAAAAGGGCTCTCCGAGCGGAAATCAGATATTCGTTGCATCGGTGGTAACCGTCAGGATCCATTCCGCTCACCTCTTTTCTTTTACGGCGGTTATTCTACCACTTTTTTCGCGTTTTGTAAACCCCTTTTTCAGGTAAACGAAACATTTTTATTTACTTTAGGGGTGGGAAATGATATAATTATAATGTCGGAGTCCGGCGGTTATCCGACGGACGGAAAGGGCAGATCTGTTCACTATGAGAAAAACGAAAATCATCTGTACGATAGGACCCGCGAGCGAATCAGAGGAGACCCTGCGCGCGCTTTGCTGCGCCGGGATGAACGTCGCGCGCTTCAATTTTTCACACGGCACGCATGAATGGCATAAAAGCGTCATGGACAGACTCAAAAAAGTCCGCGACGAGCTCGGCCTTCCCGTGGCGATAATGCTCGACACAAAGGGTCCCGAATACCGCATAGGAAAGTTTGAAAACAAGTACATAACGCTCGCCGACGGAGACAGATTCACTTTTACCGTCGACGACGTTGTCGGCGACCGGACGCGCGTTTCGGTTTCGTATAAATCGCTTTGCGACGAGCTTGACGCGGGCGATACGATATACGTCAACGACGGGCTCGTTCAGTTCTCCGTCGAGGAGATATCGGGGCACGATATAAAATGCGTCGTCACCGAGGGCGGAACGATCTCCGACAGAAAATCCATGTCTTTCCCCGGGAAGGTCCTCCATCAGGTGTTCCTGTCCGAACAGGACAAAAAAGACCTGCTCTTCGGTATAGAAAACGAGGTCGACTACGTAGCCGCGTCGTTCGTTTCGAGCCGCGGGAACGTCGAGGACATCAGGCGCTTCCTTGACGAAAACGGCGGCGAGGGCATCGATATTATCGCAAAGATAGAAAATCAGTCGGGCGTTGACAACATTTACGAGATTTGCGAGATATGCAGCGGCGTCATGGTCGCGCGCGGCGATCTCGGCGTTGAGATACCCTTTAAGCAGGTGCCCGCGAGACAGAAGCAGCTTATCACGGTCTGCCGTATGCTCGGAAAACGCGTCATAACGGCGACAGAAATGCTCGAGTCCATGATGAACAACCCACGCCCGACGAGGGCGGAGATATCCGACGTTGCGAACGCCGTATACGACGGGACGTCCGCCGTCATGCTTTCGGGAGAATCGGCCTCGGGCAAATATCCCGTCAGGACCGTCGAGGTCATGGCGGAGATATGCGAGGAGACCGAAAAGCACGTCGATTACAGGAAACAGTTCCACGATACTTATTTCAGCATAGAGAACAACATAGATGCGATTTCCCATTCTGCGTGCAACATGGCGCTGGCGACCGACGCCAGGGCGATCGCCGTCTGCTCCATTTCGGGAATGACCGTGCGGATGGTCTCGCGTTTCCGTCCTATCGCAGATATCGTCGGCCTGACGACAGATCTCAGAGAATGGCGCAAGCTGTCGCTGTCGTGGGGCGTCATACCCGTCATAACGGAAAACTATCCTTCCGCCGAGATCATCTTCTATTCGGCGCTTAAAAACACGGCAAAGGTCCTCGGGCTTAGAAAAGGCGACAACGTGATCCTTGTCGGCGGGTCCACCAGCGGAAAGCCGGGCGAAAACAACACTATAAGGCTGGAACGCGTCTGACAGCCGTGT
>JAFZCF010000172.1 GCA_017552165.1 Clostridia bacterium | reverse complement strand
TTTGCTGCCCTGCCGTAGCCGAGCGACAGACGCCTCTGAATAAGCGACGTCGAAATTTTGCCGGATTCCACGGCGAGCTCTATCGCCTGTCTGAGCATGGGATCGGAGCCCTCGCCGTCCTCCTCGACAGGCGCCGCGCCTCCCGCCGCGCCCTTCTTGTTGCCGCAGGCGGCGGCGTTGCGCTCGATCGACTCGATTACCGATTCGTCGTATTCCGGTTCGTCGCCGTTGTGCGACTTGATGAAATCAACTATGGACTCTATCTCGCTCTCCACGAACGCGCCCTGGACGCGCCTCGGCTTGGATGATCCCATGGGAGCGTAGAGCATGTCTCCGCGTCCGATGAGCTTCTCGGCGCCTGCCATATCGAGGATAACCCTGGAGTCTGTCTGTGACGAGACCCGGAAAGCGATCTTTGACGGGACGTTTGCCTTGATAAGTCCGGTAACGACGTTGACAGACGGTCTCTGCGTTCCGAGAATCAGGTGAAGACCGGCCGCGCGGCCCTTCTGCGCTATGCGGCAGATGGAATTTTCGACGTCGTCGGGAGCCGTCATCATGAGGTCGGCAAGCTCGTCAATAACTATTACTATCCTCGGCAGGTGCTCGCGCCACGGTTCCGATGCGCTGATCGAGTCGTAGGAACTGATATTCCGAACACCCGCCGCCCCGATGACGGAAGAATATCTGCGCTCCATCTCGGTCACCGCCCACTGGAGCGCGCCGGCCGCCTTTTTCGGGTCGCTCACCACCGGAACGAGCAGATGAGGCAGGCCGCTGTAAACCGAAAATTCAACGAATTTCGGGTCTATCAGTATTATTTTTACGTCCTCCGGCGCAGACTTGTACAAAAGGGAGGTCAGGACTGAGTTTATACACACCGATTTACCGGTGCCGGTCGCGCCGGCGATGAGCAGATGCGGCATTTTTTCGATGTCGAGGAACACGGGGTCCCCCGCGACGTCCATGCCAAGACCCACCGTGAGACGCGAAGACGCCTTCCTGAAGGTCTCGGTGTCAATAAGTTCGCGCAGATACACCGTCGAGACGGTCTTGTTCGGGACCTCAACGCCGACCGCCGCCTTGCCCGGTATCGGAGCCTCGACCCTGACGCCCGTCGTCGCGAGATTAAGAGCTATATCGTCAACAAGATTCGAAATCTGTTTTACCCTGACGCCCTCTTTTGGCGCGAGCTCGTATCTCGTTATCGCGGGCCCGCGCGAAACGTCGACGAGTCGCGTCTCGACCTTGAAGGTGCGGAGTGTTTCGACGAGTTTGTTTGCGTTTGTCGTCAGCTCTTCGCTTATATCCGTGTTTTTGGGAGTGAGATCGTATTTAAGCAGCGAGACGGGCGGGAATACGTACTCGCGTTTCGGCGCCGGCGCGTCCGGCTCGTCTTCCTCGTCTTTGAGATAGCCGACGCCGGCCTTGCCCTTCATCCGTCCGTTCTTTGCGCTTTCCTTTTCAGCCTGTTCCTTTGCAAAGCGGTTGAGCATGTCCGCCTCGGAAGCCGAAATAAGCTGTCCCTCGTCCTCTCCGCTATTGTCGAAGCCGGCCGCCTTCATGGGCATTTCTGGCTTTTTGCCCGTAGGACGTTTGGGAGCGGATTCCGAAACATCAAAGGGCGGAGGATCGTCATCCTCATCGGCTGAAGGAACGGCGGCCGCGGCCTTGTCCTTCTGCCTGTATTTTTCGAGGATCTCGACGAGGCCGTCTTTTTCGGTCTCGTCATAGCCGTCGTCGTCATCGTAACCCACGTCAACGTCGGTGTTGAACTTCGGACGGCGTCTTGAACCTTCGTCATTATCATCGGAAACAGTACCGAACCAGCGGCGGCGCAGCTTTCTCTGCTCCTTCTGACCGCGGTTTTCGGCCTCCCGTACGGGGACGGACTTTTTCTGTTTTTCGAGCTCTTTGCGGTACGCGTCCTCTCCGGAGCCTTCTCTTTCCTCACGGCGCTTTATCACGGCTTTCTTTATCGAAGCCGAAACGGCGGTCGCCGCCCTCGCGGGCGTGATCCCGACCGATGAGAGTGCGAGAAGCAGGAGCGCGATTATCCCGACGATATTCACCACGACAACGCCGAGCATTTTAATGCAAAGGATACCGAAACTGCCGCAAAAGACACCGCCTCCGATAAGTTCCTTTCCCTGTTCCCAAAGCTCTTTGATACCGAACTCGGTGATGCCCTTCGTCCAGACGTGGAGGAGCACGCCGAGCGTCAGGTAAAAGAATCCGAGACAGAGGCAAAGCCCGGCGATCTTCCCTTCCCTCGCGCATTTTCTCCACCTGACGGCGGCGACGATGCAGAGGACCGGAATGGCGAAGCTCGCCGCTCCTCCCATTCCGCGGAAGAACGACGATATCGCCCCTCCGAGCGCTCCCGTGTCAACGTTAACGTACGTTATCGCGGTAAAGAGCGCGAGCGCAAACAAAGCGATCGGCCAAGCGGCGTGATCGGCTGGGCTGCCGGCGTTTGCGCCGCTCTGTTTCGCTTTCACGCTGCTTTCCGCCAGACGTCGGCCCGCCGCGGAGCTTTTTTTCTTATTACTGTTTGACTTTTTACTGTTTGCCATCTCGTTCCCTTAAATATCTATATCGTCTATCGAGAGTAAGTCATCCTCACCGGACGACCCCGTCAGAGCCGCCTTCCGCGACTCGACGATGTCTCCGAAGTTTGCCTTCGCGTTCTGATAAAGCACGTTAAGCACCTGGAGGTACTCGCGTATTATCTCCCGCGGAGTGATATGCGTATCGGCGCCTACCCGCGAAGTCATTTCGTTGATGAAGTCTATCTCGTCCTTTTCGGTCACGCGCGGCTCCCATCCGTAATACATGCGGTGAAGCTTTGTCAGCCTGGCCACGAGCGCGAGAAGCTCGTTGCCGGACAGTCTTTTAAGTCTCAGGACGGGACCCATCGTATCGACGAACCCGGCGTCGGCGACGAGACGCCCGTCTGACAGCCGCGAGCGCAGCGCTTCGTAGCTGAACAGTCCCCGTCTCGTATCCTCGAGGAACTGCGGCGTGCCGCCCATGATGACGGCAAGCCCGGGAGCGCGGCCCTGACAGGTGTCGTTGAATATTGAAAGGATCTTTTCGTAGTTGTTTTCCCTGCCGATACGGTTGGTAATTTTATAAAGATTTACGCACTCATCGATAAACACGACGAAACCGGGATATCCTATCTCGCGGAAAAATGCGCACCACAGTTTTATGAAATCATACCAAGAATCGTCGTCTATTATCGACCCCACGCCGAGATCGCCCCGAGCCTCGGTCCTTGTGGTATATTCGCCTCTGAACCAGCGCATACAGCACGATTTCAGGGCGTCATCGCCGCTTTCCGACGCCTCGTAATACCGTCCGGCCACGCAGGCGAGGTCAAATCCGCCCACCGAGCTTTCGATCCTGCCGAGGGTCTCGTAGATCCTCTTTCTGATCTCCCTCGCAAAGAGCTCAGACCCCGGCTCTCCGAAAGATCCGGCCGCCGCGACGTCCGTCCTGACGGACGAGAGCCAGCGGGAGAGTATCACGGGGAGCGCCCCTCCCTCGGGCGACGTCTTTATCGCGAGGTTTTTCATAAGCTCGCGGTAGGTGTTGAGCCCGCCGCCCTTACCTCCGCAGAGTTTTCTCTCCGGAGAAAGGTCGCAGTCGCACGTGACATACCCTCTTTCGAGCGCATACCCTCTTACGAGCTGCATGAGGAAAGACTTGCCGCTTCCGTATCTCCCTATGATGAATCTCATGGAAGAGCCGCCTTCGGCAATCACTCCGAGGTCACCGAGAAGCGCGGTCACCTCGGTATCCCGGCCTATCGCGATATACGGCGCGCCGATCCTCGGGACGACGCCGGCCGAAAGAGATCCGAGAAGCGAACTCAATATTCTTTTCGGGATGTTTTTTTCTTCCATCGGTTTATCCTTTATCGGTTTCGGAACGCTCAAGGAGCGCGCGGACCTCGTCAGAGTAGAACGTAACGGCGAATCCCTCCTCGACCGCGTCGACGACGTTGTCGCCGAACTCGTCGAAGAACACTCCGTTCACCCGGTCGGCGAGCGCCTCCGGGAAGGTCCCGAGTCTCCTCGCCTCGGCTGAAAATTCCGAGGGGCCCTCAAGGGCAGCGCGAAGCGCCGAAATATCGTCCTTTCCCGGCCCTTCGGCAGGGATCTCCCGTCGGACGGGCTCGGGCTCCGGCTGTGTTTCCGGTTCGTCGTCCGCCGTCAGTATATCCGTGGTCTGCCACGCGGCGCTTTCTATCTCGGCGGCGCGCTCCGCGGAGAGCTCGCTCTCTACGGCATCGTAATATTTTTCGTATTCCGGAACAGGCGCCGCGGACTCTATCCCCGCGGAGTTGGCGGCAAAATAATCGTCCGTGAACTTCTTCAGTTCGGGGGTTATCTGCGAAATGTGGTATCTGTTTTTTATCCCGAGCATGGCGCGGACGCGGTTTTCGGCGTATTTTGTAATATCACCGACCGCGTGGCAAAGTTCGGGCGAGCGTATCACCGAGACTGTCTCGGTCTTTATGACCCTTTTGCTTCCGTAAGCGCATACGAGCCCGGAATAGGACGGACGCTCTCCTGTCCTCACGCTTTTCCATGCTCTGTCCGATGCCGAAAAAGGCCTCGCGCCGCTCTCTATCGCTCTTTTTATCGTGTAGGCGACGGCGGTGGGAACGTATTTGCCGAATATCTCCCGGTTCTCGTCGGTCAGCACCCGGCTTTCGGTATACGAATGCGACGACGCCGACGCGACGGCCCTCACTATCGGGTCCGAGGCGGCGTCAAAACCGCCGAGAAGCGTCGCGAGCTC
>JAFZCF010000171.1 GCA_017552165.1 Clostridia bacterium | reverse complement strand
TGTTAGCGAACGCACAGAACTGTCAAACACTTAATGCGTTTCTTTCCGCCTCATCAGTCCCTACGGGACAGCTTCCCCTCGAGGGGAAGGCAAGCATGGGCGCCGCCCCCTACCGTTGGAAAGGTCGGGAGGCGCACGCCGCCTGAAGGATTGTCCCCCCCGATCACGGGATGAGTTCTCTGTAATTCGGAGGATCCTCGTCCTCCATGTCGAGCTCTTTGAGCATTTTGTGCCAGGTACGCTCGAGCGCGCTGTAAAACATCTCTTTGGTGTCGCACTCGGCTTCTCCGAAAAGTTCGTCCTTCTTTCTCCCCCTCGGCCGCTCCGGCGGCCTCGCGGGGACGGAGTACCCGCCTGAATTTCCTTTTTCTCCTTTCCCGCTCCGCGCGCCAGCGCCCTCCTGCGCGCCAGCGCCCTCACGCGCGCTCACGCGCGTCTCGGTACTTTCTTTTTTACTTTCTCTTTTTCTTTCTATTATTCTTGGTGGAACTTTGTTCCGGTCTGCCCGGCACTCTGTTCCGGTCTGCATGGAACTTTGTTCCGGTCTGCCCGGAACTTTGTTCCTGTCTTCCTGGAACTCTGTTCCGGTTTTTCCGGAACTCTGTTCCGGTTTATACGGAACATTGTTCCGTTCTGCCTCCGCTTTTGTTCCCGCGTTTACGGAACTCTGTTCCATATTGCAGCGCATCCTTCTTCGCCTCCCGTCAAAGGTCAGAATCGTGAGAAATCCGAGTTCCGTCAGTTTCGCGACCGTTTGGCGTATGTATTTCTCGCTGCATCCGCAGCGCTCGGCGATGTGGGAGTTGCTCGCCCAGCAGCCGTTCTCGCCGCTGTCGAGGTAGTCGATCTCCATGAGGATGATCTTTTCGAGCGCGCTCAGACGGTCGTCGCGCAGGATTTCTTCGGGGATCCAAAGCCCGCCGCAATTCTCTTGTGTATTCATAAAAAACCTCCTTACACGTTTCCCGAATTACGGAACAATTGTAAGGAGTATTCCCCAAAATGTCATCTCAAGTTTTTCGCAGGTTTTTCGCAGGTTTTTCTACGCCTTTGTCGCACGAAAATCGCACGAAAATCGCAGATTTTTCTCATCCCACGCCTCGGAAAGGCCGCCGGCGAGGCAGGCGCGCCGCCCCGGAAGGCTCCCTTGTCCGTCGGCAGGATGCGCGGGAAGGCTCCCTTGTCCGTCGGCAAGCCGACCCGGAAGTCCCCCTTGTGTAAAGGGGGATGTCGGCGAGCGAAGCGAGACGACAGGGGGATTGTAAAGCGAAAGATTTTCTGAGACAATCCCTCCACCGCAAGCGGTCCCCCTCCCTTTACACAAGGGAGGCAGGTTTATTTGTTCGCCACACTAACGGTATTTCGCTTTCTAAAAAGCAAAGCTGAACTCCGTCTTGGTTTCTCCTTGAGGAGAAGCGGGCGACGCAGTCGCGGGTGATTGAGGTGGCGACAAGCGCTTTAAGCGTTCGACAGTTCTGTGCGTTCGCTAACACCTCATCCGAGCGCTACGCGCCCACCGTGGCGGGGTCCTCGAAGCGAGCAGAGCGAGCTTTGGGGTTCACGCCTACCCCTCCAAGGGGAAGGCAAGGTTTAATTCAGCCCTATGCGTTTCAAGGGGAAGGCAAGATAAAGTTCAGCCCCGGGGCGTTTTTCCCGGCGATGCCGGGCCTAGGGCGGCGCATTTTCGTCTTTACTTTTTTGCGGGAATCTGGTATAATTATGCAAGTCACAAAACCCGGAGGCAGCCATGTCCGAAACAATGTATTTCACCTCAAAGATCAACAAATCAGTGTCATTCAAGGCGCTCGTCACCACCCCGCCGGACTTCGACCCCGCGAAGGAGCGGCTCCCCATGATCGTGTTCCTTCACGGCGCGGGAGAGCGCGGCGACGACTTTGACCTTCTCTGCTCCAACCCCATACCCAAGCTCTTCGCCGCCGATCCCTGCTGGAACGGGCTGAGAGTCATAACCTTCAACCCCCAGTGCGCAGAGGACCAGTTCTGGACCCGCCTCACGGCGGAGGTCCACGAGGCGATCCTCGAGGCCGCCGAAAAATACAACGCCGACCCTGACCGCATCTCGATAACCGGCCTCAGCATGGGCGGCTACGGCACGTGGGACCAGCTGTGCGCCTATCCCGATATGTTCTCGGCGGCGGCACCCGTATGCGGCGGGGGAGTCCCGTGGCTCGTTCCCGACAACATCCCGACGCCGATCCGCGCCTTCCACGGTGAAAACGACGACGTCGTCGACCCGAGCGAATCCCGCAAAATGGTGGACGCAGTCAACAGCCGCGGCGGACACGCCTCGCTCACCACCTTCATGCCCTGCGACCACGCCTCCTGGGGCCCCGCCTACGAGACCACCGACGTCGTCTCCTGGCTCGCGAACAGCGTGAAGACCCGGTGATCCCTTTCCCGCGACAGATCAAAAAAGCCCCGCCGAAGCGGGGCTTAAATTTTTGAAAATTAATCTGACCGATCACGTCAAGCTAAGCTGCGGGGCGGTTTCAAAAGGATTTTCTGACGAAAGATCTATCGAAACGCCGAACGCAAGTCCGTTTCTGATGCTTATAAAATGTTCTCCGGGGACGATCTCGGCTATTATGCCAGTGTATGAATAGCTTTTCTCCCTGTTGAAAGCCTGTTCCACGGCAGAGCCGTATCCGTTCCGGCAAAGATCATCCGCCCATTTTTTGTCCGCTCTGTATTTATCAAGCGTTTCATATTCTGATCTGAATTCCGGGAATTCTGCCGCATCGTACAGTTTCCCGAGCAATCTAAGCGATGCGTAATCCGGCAGTCCGAGTGTTTCAAGCGGCGCGTCGGCACAGATTTCGATCGGAACATTCATGTAAAAGTTGGTTGCAGGGTTTGCAACGAATTCTGCAAGGGTTTCGTCATAAAAGCATGATTCGGCGTTTTCGTCCAAAAGCGTTGAAACGAACAGAATCATTTTACCGTTCACCCCCGAAGCAGGGCATCTGATAGTTATACTGTTATCCGCTCCCGAAAAATTAGTATTTTCGTTTGCAAACGTTCGGAGCAGGTTAAAATACTCGGAGTCTAATCTGACCGTTACGTCTTTTCCCTCGGAGAAAATCTGTTCTGCTTTGCTCCACGCATCTTCTGTGAGTTTGAAAGTAGCCGTTGCGCGAAGTTTTTCATAGCGATTATTAAGTTGTGTGTTTTTTTCTTTATCGGTTGAAAATTCGAAACCGCCGGCGGCAGGCGAGGCGTCGTTACCTTGTTTGTGCTGCTCTACGATTTTTTCGGACATACACGAAGAAACCAGCAACAGCAAAGCTAATATCGTGATAATGGGAATTAATATTTTTTTCATCTTCACAATCTCCTTTCAATAAATCCGTTAATCGTTTTTTCAGGTGATTGACACTGAATAATCATAATTCAGGGAATATGGTCCTGAATTATACGTCGGGGCAAAAAACCGCAGAGTATAGCCCTGTCCAAACTGTAGCGTAGGGGTGGTCAGCGAACCGTTTGACGAGACAACCGTATTGTTTACAATTGTCGATTGATTGTTGTCGCAAATAGAACATACGATGTTAAACGAGTGATTACTGCTGAACGATATGGTATAAGCTTTTGTCTGAGAAGCCACAAATGAATAGCAATCATAATCTCCCGGATAATCACAGGCGGCTGATGTTTGGCTCGTGGGAGACCATCCTAGATACTTCGATGCACAATAGTAATTCCCTGCGTTATCTCCGGAATACAACGGTGTATATACCGATGAAGCATAATGACCGTTTTCATGGCTGTAATCGATTACGGCGTCTTTTGTGATATAGAACAATTGTATTGCTCCACCAGAATAGTTGCCCTCCAGCGCATGTGACAGTATATTGCTGTTTGTTAATGTGTAATTGTGGGCACTTGAATTGTAATCTAAGCAACGATTAGTAGCCTCTAAATACCCTGGTTTATGGGACCAGGTATTGTCAGAATGCTGCATATAAAAATGAAAATCACCATAAACTTCGCCGTCAATTACAAAGCGATTCACAACAAGCGCAATTAACCGTTTGTTTGTCGCCACTGTTGCGCTTGGAACAGATGAACCCGAATATGGCGTTACCGAATATCCCAACTTGGCGGCATCGGCTTGAAGCAGTTGAGTGAACAAGAATATCCTTTCGGTGTTTGTAATTGATGAATTAGTAAGTATACTGTTCAGAACAGGCTGCAAAGAGCTATAGTTGCATATTTGCGCATAAATCGTGCCGTTCTGACGGAACAAACTAAGCCCTCCTTGCTTGTTTGCAAACTCTCCGGGTTGCTGTTTATAAAGGCCGAAGGAACCCTGATTCCCCGGTTGTATTGTGTAAGTAACGGGGAAACTGGCAGGATGGTAGAACATTTTAAAGGCATATCCGTAGCAGTTAGATCTCAACTGAAGTTTTGTGTCCTGATAAACTGGGCACACTTGGCCATTTATGACAACATATGCATTCGATACAAGTACATTGGAGTAAAGCAAAGAATCCATAACCGTGGAATAATATTTTCCCATGACGTCATACGGACCTGACACGGGCATAGGACTGCCTTCAGATGAAACTGCTCCTTCGCCGGAATTATCATTTTCGGCGAAGCCGAATGTGCTCGGAAGCAAAAGCAAAGGAAAGACAAGCAGGACCGCGATACATTTCTTGAAACATACGTGTTTGAATAAGCGTGTGAATCGTTGAGAGTTTTTCATGGCGTTTGCCTCCGATCATTCAATGATGATTATATTATATCACCAAAAAAATATTTGTCAACGCCTTTGACGCAATTTTTGAATTTTTTTGAACAGCAAAATGATATAGTGAAAACCTCGATGCCTCAGAAATTAGGCCCCGCCTACGAGACCACCGATGTCGTCTCCTGGCTTGCGAACAGCAAAAAGACCTGGTGACCCCGCAGCGCGGGGAGGCGCCCCGCCGCGGCGGGGCTTTTTCGCGCTTTACAAAAATGCGGCGGGGTGATATAATATACTCACCGAATGATAAACAATCTGCGGACGGTCGCAATATGTCAAAGTCAAAAGAAAAAAAGATTAAAGAAAAAAAGATAAAAGAAAAAAAGGCGGTCACGCCGGAGGCGCGGCGCAATTTCTTCCGCAGGGTCGGGCTCATGCTGCTCGGCTGCGTCCTCATGGCCGTCGGAATATACTTTTTCAAGATCCCGAACGGCTTCTCGACCGGCGGGATAAGCGGTATCGGCACCATCCTCGGAAAGATCACGCCGATCTCCACCGCCACGTGGATCTCGGGGCTCAACGTCATCCTGCTCATAGTGTGCCTCGTCGTCCTCGGGAAGGAGGCGTTCCTCAAGACCGTCTTCTGCTCGATAACCTACTCGGCGCTCATGCAGGTCTTTGAGGTCGTAATTCCGATAAAAGAGCCGCTCACCGACCAGCCGTTCCTCGAGCTCGTCGTCGGCATACTCCTCTCGGCGATAGGCACGGCGATAATCTTCAACGTCGACGGCTCGACGGGCGGGACGGACGTCATCGCCCTGATCATAAAGAAATACTCGAGTCTCGACGTCGGCAAGGCCCTGCTCGTCACGGATTTCCTCATCGCCGCCTCGACGTATTTCGTTTTCGGGCTCGCGGCGTGCCTCTACTCGCTCCTCGGCCTCTTTGCGAAGGCCTTCCTCATCGACGGGGTCATCGAGAGCTTCAACAGCTGCAAATACTTCCTCATCATAACGAAAAAGCCGGACGAGATAAAGGATTATATCCTCAAAACCCTCGACCACAGCGCGTCGTACGAAACGGCGCACGGAGCGTACACCAACGACGAGCAGACGATCATCCATACCGTCTGCAAGCGCTTTGAGGGCGTCAAGCTCCGCCGCGCGGTGCGGCTCATCGACCCCGACGCCTTTATGATAGTGACGACAACGAGCGAAATAATCGGGCGGGGCTTCCGCTCGGTGTGACACGATATTCAGCACGGAGACATTGACTTATGAAAATTCTTGAAGCTCCCCGGGGCGGGGATTTCACAATACTCAATCTGACAGACCCCCAGCTCGGGGACTCCGAGTGGGACGAGGGGCAGCCGGCGGGAAAGCTCCTCACCGACACCGTCACGCGGCTCGTCGAAATGACCCGCCCCGATCTCATAACGGTCAGCGGAGACATCGCCTGGTCGGCGAACTTCGTCTCATACCGGAGGTTTACGGAGCTCATGGAGAGCTTCGGGCTGCCGTGGGCGCCGGTCCTCGGCAATCACGATCAGGAGCACGGTCCCGAGGTGACCGAAAAGGAGATCGACGTGCTTCTCACGGGCAAAAACTGCCTCTTCGTGCGCGGCGACCCGAAGCTCGGATGGGGCAATTACGTGCTTGCCGTCGGATTTGACGGCAAACCGGCGCACGGGATCATATTCATGGATTCCCACAGCTACGTCGACTATACTCCCCCGGGCGGACAGACCTATGCCGCCTGGGCGGAAATATGGCCGGAACAGATAGAATGGTACAGGGACAGGATAAAGGAGCTCTCGGAGCTCGGCGTGAGGGAGAGCTCGATCATAACGCACATCCCGCTCTACCCCTTCCGCGACGCCGTGACGGCGGCTTACAGGCCCGACGTCGACCTCAAAGCCGTGCCGCCCCGCGACGGGGAGCAGACGGGGATATGGAACCCGGGGTACGGGGACGTATCCTTCGGCGTTATGTACGAGCCGGTCTGCTCGTATCCCGAGGACAACGGGTTTTTCGACGTCATACGCGACCTCGGGAACACGAAGACCTTCGTCTGCGGGCACGACCATATCAACACCTTCTCGACGGTCTATCGGGGCGTGCGGCTCGCCTACGCCGTCAAGACCGGCAGCGGCTGCTACTGGGACGAGCGCATAAACGGCGGCACGGTCCTGAAGATCGCCCCCTCCGGCCGCATGACCGTGAAGCATATCGTGCTGTAATCCGCGCCGCAGGCGCGCCGCCGGACCGTCCGGAAAAAAACGCCCCCCGGGCGTTTTTTCACGCCCCGGCGAGGGCAATCCCGATGCCAACCGCTAGGCTTCCCCCGCCGAAACGCAGAAGGCGAAACGAACGCTTGGCTTCTCCCTTGAAACGCCCGGGGCTGAACTCTATCTTGGCTTCTCCTCGAGGGGAAGCTGTCCCGCAGGGACTGATGAGGTGGAAAGAAACGCCTTAACCGTTCGACAGCCCTATGCGTTTTCTAACACCTCATCCG
>JAFZCF010000170.1 GCA_017552165.1 Clostridia bacterium | reverse complement strand
CACTCTTCTTTATTCTTTCGAGTCAGCCCCGTTATGACCTCTTCGATACCTCTCCGTATGATATTTTTGTGCGAACTTTGATAGAAAACTGATAGAAGATCAGTTCGTTTCCTGCAAGCCAAAGTCGCGAAAACCCGCCGGGGACGGCCGGGCAGGACCCGTTTCATCCCGCCGACGCGGTATTATACCATATTTTCCCCGCGCTTGCAACATGAAAATTTGCGGACGGCAAAAAGAGGTCTCTCAAAAAGCCGCCCGCCGCGCCGGGGGCGGGGCGGGCGATCTTAAACGGCGCTTGTCAGCCGGTATAGCCGAGCACCGCGCGGGAATAGAGCTCCACCCCGCGATTCCCGTTCGGGTGGATATAGTCCACCATGAAGTCGCCGTGAGGGTAGAGGTCGAGCATGGTCCTGAGATACGGATTCGCGTTGACGAACCCGTCCCCGTTCGACTTTGCCCAGTTCCCGAGCGCCTCGGTGTATTCGTCGTTCATTTTCAGCTTGTCGGCGTATTCAAGCCTGCTGACGGAGTCCCCGTCGGTCGAGTACCACGGAGCAATAAACACGAACTTCGCGCCGGCGTTGGCCTCCAGTATTTCGCTTCTGAGCTCACCGAGCCGTTCTACATACGTTTCGGCGTCCATGGCGCAGGTCTTCTTATTTCTGTACCTGACGTCGTTCGTGCCTATGGCGACGACGAAAAGATCGGCGTCGGCTTTCTTTATCTCGTCGATATGACTGTCGAGCAGGACCTTTACGGTCGCGCTGCCCCATCCGCAATTGGTTATTTTCCCTTTAACGAGCTCTTTAAGCGGCTCGTACCACGGCACGCCGCCGTTCTTCGTCCCTTCGGTCAGACTGTCTCCGACGAAACAGACGTTTTTCGCTTCGGTAAGCGCCTTGTACATGACGCTCCCCGTCATATCTCCGGTCACGTCGACCGAAGTGTTTTTGACGCGGAAGAAACCGCGCTCGTCAAAACAAAATTTTTCCTGAAGCAGATAAATCCCGACTTTCTCCCCGAGCATGACCTCGGTTATATGCTCCTGCGCCTCGGCGACTCTTTCAATATCCCTCGTGCTGACGAGCGAGCCGAGCCCGGGATCGGTCATGACGTCGTATATCGGGAGCGGTCTGTAATTGCCGGTATAAGAGGACGCCGTCCACATCGGGATGACCGCTCCGCCGATGACCTTTTTTTCCGTCCGGTCGACGTACACCTCGACCATCGAGGAGAAGTCGCCGTCATATTCGCGGTATATGTTCGCGTAGTTCCCCGGGCAGTAGAGGGTGAGGACGGAACGACCGTCCTCTTTGCTCATCCCGACCGGCTGGACGGAGTGGGTGTGATCGCCGAGGATGATATCCGCCCCCAAACTCTTGAAGTTTTCTTCCCACAGGAGTTGGAAGCTGTTCGGATAGTCGGCGAACTGCGTACCCCAGTGGGGCAGGACTATTATGAGATCGGGGTTCAGCTCCGCGGCTTTTTCAAAATCCTTTTTTACGGAAGCCAGGCATTCGTCGTAGTGACTGCTGCCCTTGTCGACTATCATCGACGTGACGTAAGAGTTATCCTTCTCGAACATCGCGTCCTGTCTGTATCCGTTGACCTGGTTCGTATACGTCAGAACGGCGAATCTCATCCCGCCTGCCTCGATAAGCCAGACGCGGTTCGCCTCCTTGTCTTCGGCTCCCGAATACGAGCCCGAGTGCATGAGGCCCGCGGCGTCGAGCACGCCGAGCGTCCTCGCCGCCCCTTCTTTCCCGCGGTCGAGCACGTGGTTGTTCGCCGTGGTCACGTAGTCAAATCCCGCGTCCTTCACGGCGTACGCCCAGGCGTCGGGGAAGTTTACGAAAAGCGTCTTGCCGTCCCCGTAGTTGCTCGACGAATAAGTGGTGTTTTCATTTCCCGCGCACGGACCCTCGAACACTCCAATCGCGAGGTCGGCGCTCTCGATGTACTTTTTGGTATACTCAAAGCATTCCGAGAAATCGTAATCCTCTCCGTTGAAGGCGTTTTTCACCTGATCCTCGAGAAGGATGAGATCTCCGGCGAAGAGCAGACGGAAGGCGTTTTCGAACTCCCGGGCTTTTCCGTCATCGTCCACCCGGAAAAAGCCGTCGGTTTCGGTCGTTCCGCGCGATCTCAGCCGGTCGAACGCCGCCCGCGCCGCGGGGGCGGCGACGATGCAAAGCACGAGAATCAAGCAGAGGATCTTCTGCCAGCGCCCGGACGCTATGCGGTTCCCGACGGAGATCAGCCCGTCGGCGAAGAAATCGAGGACCCTGTTCATCAGGCGGGTCACGAAATCCGTGCCGGCGAGGGCGAGGATAACGACAGTCGAAACCACCGCCGCGGGGATAAGTATCTTGGTCGAGAACCTCCCGATGATATGATTCAGGACGAGCGTGACCGGCCTGTGTATCAGATAAATTGCGAGCGAGTTTTTGCCCCATTTAGTCAGCAGCGGCAGCTTCCTCTCGGGCGAGGCGCACAGCAGTCCTGCGATGCAGAGCGACGCCACGCAGAATATCGCGAGCCTCGTGAGGATCCCGTCGACGTAGCCGGATTTATAGTAAGAAAACATAAAATCGCCGTCTTCGGGACGCAGGAAGTATTTCGTCGCGGCGGCTGTCGCCCCGCCGGCGGCGAGGAACCCGACGCCGAGCGGGAAGCGGCGCCCGTACGGCGTTCCGATCAGTTTCCCGGCGCGTTCCTTCGACAGGAAATATCCGGCGAGGAAAAAGGGATAGAGCGAGATTATCCTCGCGAAGGCGAAGGTGTTGTTTATCTCGTTCCAGAATCCGGCGAGAAGAGAAATGACGCATACGATCGGGATTATTCCCTTAATTTTTGAAAAATACGGGGTGACGATCCTCCACACTATGACGGCGAGCAGATACCACGCCGAGTAGTACGGGATCGTTATCTGCAGGTCGTGTCCCATGACAAGGGCGATCAGGAGATGGACCCCCGTCAGCGCGAGGTACGAGACGAAAAGGCGGAGCAGCGATTTCGCGCTTCGCGAGTTTTCGCTCTTGCTGAAAAAGCCGGAGACGAAAACGAACGCCGGCATGTGGAAGAAATAGATGCTGTCGACTATGACGTCGATAAGCCTTCTGTCCTGAAAAGCGTAGAGACAGTGCGCGAGCACCACGAAAGCTATAAGCAGGCCTTTTATGTTATCCCAGTAGGATATCCGCTCTTTGCGGCCGTTCAAAGAATCCATGTCGCCTCCCCGGGCGCGATCTTTCGCCGCCCGGGCTATTATACCACATCACGGCTCCTTATGCAAGAGAGCGCCGGCGAGATTGACAAAAACCCGGCGCGGTGCTATAATGAGCCCGGAAACGGCCCCGCGTTCAGGATTCCGCGGGCCGGTCGGGAGGTTTTTATGTTCCCCAATCAGGACATGTTTCCGTATTCTTATATAGGCAAAGAGCATTTTCCCGGGACCTGTTTCCCGTACGTCGTCTACTCCGTCGGGGAGACGCGGGGCCCCGCGCCCTGCGCGCTTGCCGTCGTTCAGGACGGACGCAACGACGAGCTCGTCTCGGCGCTCGAAAAGCTTCACGGGGAGGGCAGGGCGCCCGCCTGCCTCGTCATCGGCATCCACTCCGGCTGGAGCACCCTGCCGGACGGGGAATACTGGCTCGCGCGGCAGGAGGAGTACGACGCATTCGATCCCGGATACGGGGATTTCCTCATCGACGAGTTCATCCCCCGCGTGATATCCGAGGGGGGATACGTCGTTTCCGGCGACCCCGACATGCACCTCATCGCCGGCGGCTCGTCCGGCGGCACCTGCGCCTTCGCCGCCGCGTGGTTCCGGCCGGACTGTTTCAGACGGCTGTACCTGAGCTCTCCCTCCTTCCTGTCGATGGAAAAGGGAGACGAGGCGATTTCGCTCATCAGAAAAAACGAAACGCGCCCCTTCCGGGTCGCGATGGAATACTCCGAGTCCGAGCCGATCGCGTATTTCGGCGACCTGAGGCAGGCAGACGTTTGCGCCGAAAAGGCCTTTGAGTTCGCCGGGTACGATTTCATCAGCCGGTACTGCCCCGGGGAGGACCACTGCAGCCGTTTCCACAACACCGAGACGCTGTACGAGATCCTCGGGTGGCTGTGGAACGATTACGAAAAGCCGCTCGCGGCCCCGCGCAATCAGCCGAGACTCGACGACATCGT
>JAFZCF010000169.1 GCA_017552165.1 Clostridia bacterium | reverse complement strand
GTCGCCGTGGCGAACAAGCGCGGGCTCGGCCTCGTCAGGGGCAAGATGTTCATCGACTGCACCGGCGACGCCGACGTGTGCGTCAGGGCCGGCGCCGGATACACGAGCGGATACGGGAACAGCGGCAAAAACCAGTCGGTCTCGCTGAGATACACCGTAGCGGGGGTGGATTTCGACCGCTTCGGCGAGCAGATAAAAGAGGAGATCGAGCGCTCCGGCACCGACAGGGTGGCGATATGCCGCGGCGGAAAGCTATATCTCGCCGTCACGAAGGACGGGAAATGGACGTTTTCCAATATTTTCGACAGAGCGATCGCGGCGGGCGACCTCGACGAGGGCGACAAGACGTACTGGCAGGGGTTTTATATGCCCGGCAGGCCGGGGGCGGTCGCCTTCAACAACCCCGAGTTCCCCTGCGGAACGGACGCCACCGACCCCGAATTTGCCTCGCGGATACAGGTCGAGGGCAAGCGCCATATACTGAGACAGCTCCTGTTTTACAGGAAATACCTGCGCGGCTTCGGGAACGCGTATATATCAAAGATCGCGTCGGTCGTCGGCGTGAGGGAGAGCCGCAACGTCGTCACCGACCGCGTGCTCACGGCGGAGGACATCTTTTCGCGGAGAAAGTTCCCCGATATGTTCTGCCAGACGGACTATCCCGTCGACGTCCACGGCGGAATGCCCGACCACCCCGAGGCGACCTGTTCCGACGGGAAAAAGTGGTACGAGATACCCTTCGGGACGCTCGTCGTTAAGGGCTTTGACAATCTGTTCGTCGCGGGGAGATGCCTCGGGGCGGACTTTATGGCTCAGAGCAGCGTGAGGGTTCAGCAGTCGGCGCGCTCGTCGGGCGAGGCAGCCGGCATCGGAGCCGCGCTCGCGCTCACGCGCGGCTGTACGTCGCACGGGATCGACGGTGCTGACGTCAGGGAAATAATGATATCAAAGGGCGCGGAGTACGCCGACAGATAAAACCGGAAAGAGGGAAGGACATGAATACGGGCTATACTGTTGACAGCATGGACGGGCTGGTTTCGCTCGTCCCGGAAAGCGACGGCGCGATAGTCGTCGTAAAGGGATATTACGGCAAAAACGACGGCGGAGGCGGCGTGTTCTGGTACGAACGCGAATCCGACGATACCCCCGACGGCGGCACCGTCGTGGCGGGCGCGGCGCCCGGACGCTTTATAAGGAGCTGCGAGCCCAACCGGCTGAACGTCAGGTGGTTCGGCGCGATGGGCGACGGGGAGCACGACGACACGGCGGCGATACAGTCGGCGATAAACGCCCTCCCGCCTGCGGGAGGGGTGCTCAACTTCCCGGGCGGGGTGTACTGCGTCACAAAAACGATAGAGGTCGGCGACGGCGACGCGGGCGAGAAGATCTCGTCCCGCCAGGGGATAAAGCTCGTCGGCGACGGCGGCGGCTTCGCCTTCAGCGTAAAGGCCTCGACGACGATAAGGGCGGCGGCCGGGATCGGCCCCGTCATACGGCTCAACGGCAGGATCTCGGACTGCGAGATCGCCGGGATACACGTCGACTGCGCTCAGCGCGCCGCGGTCGGCATATATCTCCATTCCTTCACGGGGTGCTGGTTTCACAACGTGATGGTCCACGGCTTCACCGACACGGGCATCGTCGTCCTCGCCGGCGTCGCTCCTACGGGGAACTACAACATATACAACCGCTTCGAGTCTGTCGGGGTGTTCGCCTCGCTCGACGAGACGACCTGCATCTCCTTCGACGGGACGTACAACGTCTTCAACGACACGTGGCTCACGGTCGTGACCGACTGCCGCTTTGACACGGCAAAGACAAAGCGCTCGGTCGCGGCGCATTTCAAATTCGTCGACAGCATATCGTTCTACCGCTGTCATTTCAACACCTACGACGACAGCTCGACGGGCGCGGTGTTCGACGCCCTGAACAACCACGATTTCCCTTGCGGCATGGCGTTCTACGACTGTTCGATGGTCTCGCACAAGGTTTTTGAGGACGAAAAGCACAAGATCAGAAAGCAGTATTTCTACGGCTTCGGGACGTACGACAACGAGCAGCTCCCGTCTCACGAGAAGCTGATCGGCATGACAGACACGGGCGAATTTTTCAATATCGACCCGCCCGGAATAAAAAAATAAACTTATCACTTGACAGAATGCGGACGCCGTGGTATAATTACGCCGTTCCGCGGATGCTGCTATAGCTCAGTTGGTAGAGCGCATCCTTGGTAAGGATGAGGTCGTCAGTTCGACTCTGACTAGCAGCTCCATAAAAAGCCACGCCGCACGGCGTGGCTTTTTTGCTTTTCCCGCCCTGCCTCTGCCGGGTTCCCTTGTGTAAAGAAATCCCGATCCTGCCGTGCAGGACCGGGATTTTTTTTGGAAAAGATATTCTTAAATAAGGGTTTTATCCCCTTATTCTCGAGATATAGTACGGCAGTTCGGGCTCGAACTTCGCGCCGTACCAGTGGCCGGGGTCTTCCTGTGTCAGCTCTATGCAGCGGACGGTGTAGTCGGCGGCGATCGCCGCAGAATCGTACACGTCCTTTCCCGACATATATGCGCCGACGAAGGCCGACGCGTATACGTCGCCCGTGCCGTGGCTGCCCTTGGGGATGCGCTTGTGTCTGTAATATCTCGTGACGTCTCCTTCGAGCACGACGACGCCGGTCGTTTCCGGCTCGTAGCTTACGCCGGTCAGGACGACGGTCTTGGCTCCGTTTTCGCGCAGGGCGCCGAGGAGCCCCGCGATATAGTCTTCGCCATAGGTCTCGCGGTACTCCATCCCCGTGAGGAAGGACGCCTCGGTTATGTTCGGCAGGATTATATCGGCCGAGAACGTGAGCTTTTTCATTTCGTCGACGAAGGCGAGGTCAAATCCGGGATAGAGTTTTCCGTTGTCCGCCATCGCGGGGTCGACGAAGGTCGTGAAGCCCTCTTTCCCGAGGGTTGCGAAGATGTCGAGGACCATATTTATCTGTTCCGCGCTGCCGAGATAGCCCGTGTATATGCCGTCGAAACGTATGCCCTCCTTTTCCCAGTGAGCGGCAATTTTCGGAATATCCTCCGTGAGATCGCGGAAGGTGTATCCCTTGAATCCCGCGGTATGCGTCGAAAGGACGGCCGAGGGAAGTATCGCAGTTTCGTGGCCCGCGGCGGAAAGGATGGGAAGCGCCACGGTGAGCGAGCACTGCCCGACGCAGGAGATGTCCTGGACGGTCAGTATTTTTTTGTAGTCCATGTTTTTTCCTCCTTTTGCCCGATTTCTGGGCGGGCGACAAAAGTTCCGTGTATTATACTACCGCGCAGGGCGTTTGTCAATATCACGTAATGAGCGGGGTGTGACTTTTAATTATTGTTTTTTCTTACTATGACGACAGGAGTGCGCGAGCCGTCCTGTCCCGCGGGGTTGTCGCGGACTATGTCGCAGAGCGTTTCGTCTGTCAGAGTCAGCCCGTCGGACTTGCCGAGGACCTCGACCGAAATGTCGCAGGCGTCGACGATCATACATTCAACGCCGAGTTTTTCGCGTATCTCGTTGCACACTCCCGACGGGTTTTCGGGGTTGAGTATTGCGTAATCGACGTATTCGGGGAAGGATATATCGTAGTCGATGAGACCGTCAATCCCGTCGACCTGATGTCCGCAGACCTTGTAGAACACGCCTTTCTTGCCGAAAAGCTTGGTGACCGCCGAGCAGAACGTCGCGAACAGCACCCTCGGGAGGCCGCAGATGTCGATGATGAGCTGCATTTTGTGCGGAGTTCCCGCGCCGGGTCCCGCCGGAGTTACGTGGACGAATTTGCAGAGGAGCTTTGCCCAGAAGCCCGGATGGATGTCCTTGCGGTAGACTATCCGCTTCTGGCACATCGCGATGATCTTTTCGCTTATCGAGAGGAAATCCCCGTCCTTTACGTACGGTGCAACGCATTCCTCCATAAATGAGAGATAGTCGTCTCCGATATTGACGAATCTCGTTTTGACAGCGTATCTGTCGTAGCTGATCCCGTCGACCGTGACGGTCAGCTTCTTTCCTTCGTTGACCCCGAGCGCCTCGGGCTTTGTGATTTCGTTTTCCATTTTTTCACTTCCAGAAATCAAATTCAAGATCGAACATTCGTACGGTGTCGCCGTCTTTGACTCCGAATTCCTCGAGCGCGTCGATCACGCCGTTTTTGCGGAGCATGCGCTGAAAATACGACATCGAGTCCCTGTCGGAGAAATTGACGGAGCAGAGCAGACGGTAGAGCCATTCGGCCTCGCACACCGTGACGCTCCCGTCGCGGTAAATGTTCAGCTCGTCCTTGTCGGGCACCTCGGTCGCGGGGACCTCCTCCGGCTCAAAGACCTTCGTCTTCGGCAGATCGCGGAGCATCACGCCGACTTTGCGTTTCAGCGCTTCGACGTTGTATCCCGTCGCCGCCGACGTGAACAAAAGCGGCAGGCCGCGCTCCGATGCGTAATTTTCGAGCTCCGCGACGTGCTCGTTGTATTCGGCGAGCGAAACGTCGTATTTGTTGCCGACGAGGAGCACCGGACGCCCGGTGAGCGAGGGATCGTATTTCCCGAGTTCACCCGTGATCTTTTCGATATCCTCGGCGGGAGATCTTTCGCAGTCGGCCGAGATATCCACGACGTGGATGAACATCCGGCAGCGGTCTATGTGCCTGAGGAAGGTGTGACCGAGGCCCCTGCCTTCCGACGCGCCCTCGATTAGCCCGGGTATGTCGGCTATCACGTATCCGCTCCCTTCGCCGACCGACACCACGCCGAGATTCGGCGAGAGAGTCGTGAACTCATAATCGGCGATCTTCGGCCTGGCCGACGACATGACCGAGAGCAGGGAGGACTTCCCGACGTTCGGCATGCCGATAAGCGCGGCGTCTGCGATCATTTTAAGCTCAAGCGTGACCTCGAGCTCCTGACCGGAGGTGCCGGCCTTGGCAAATCTCGGTATCTGCCTCGTGGGAGTGGCGAAATGCCTGTTTCCCCAGCCTCCGCGGCCGCCGCGGCACAGCACGAAATCCCCGCAGTCCGTCATATCCTTGATGATCCTGCCTGTCGAGGCGTCCTTAACGACCGTCCCGGGCGGGACGGGGAGGATTATATCCTCGCCGTTTTTGCCGTGAAACTTGTCGCTTTTGCCGTCTCCGCCGTTTTCGGCGACGAACTTGCGGCTGTATTTGTATCTGAGTAGGGTGTTGTCGCCCTCGTCAATGCGGAGGATGACGTTCCCGCCGTTCCCGCCGTCTCCGCCGTCGGGCCCGCCGTGCGAGACGTATTTCTCGCGGTGGAAGGAAACGCAGCCGTTCCCGCCGTTCCCGGCTTTAACGTATATTTTTACAACGTCCAGAAGCATCTTACTTTCCTATCATGCGGAGGAACTCCGCCTCGTCGATTATCCTGACGCCGAGCGCCTCAGCCTTTGTCAGTTTTGAGCCCGCCTCGGCCCCCGCGAGCACCGCGGAGGTGTTTTTCGACACCGAGGACGAGACCTTTCCGCCGTTTTTCTCAATCAGCTCCGACGCCTCGGACCTTGTCATTGTCGGGAGCGTGCCCGTCAGCACGAAAGTCATTCCGGAGAGCGCGTCGCCCGTCCGCTCGGCGGGCAGGTCCGCCGTCACGACTCCCGAGGCCGAGAGCGCGTCGATAAGCTTTTTCGTGCCGGGGTGCGAGAAGAACGAAATGATGTTGTCGGCCGTTATCTCGCCGACGTCGGGTATCGACGTCAGACGTTCCTTAGTGACCTCAAAAAGCGCCCTGACGTCGTGAAGCTCCGACATTATCGCCTTCGCCGCCTTTTCTCCGACCTGTCTTATGCCGAGCGAGCCGAGGAGCCGCGCCGCTCCCCTCGTCTTTGACGCTTCTATCGCCGAAACGAGGTTTGCGGCGGATTTTTCCGCCATTCTGTCAAGCCCCGAAATATCTCCGACCGAAAGTCTGTAGATATCCGAGACGTCCTTTACGAGCCCGCTCTCGCAGAGCTGCGCGACGACCGCCGGCCCGAGGCCGTCGATGTCCATCGCCTGTTTTGACGCGAAATACTCGACGTACCGCCTGAGCTGCGCGGGGCAGGACGAATTCGTGCAGTAATACGCCGCCTCCCCCGGCTCGCGTGATACCGGCTCGCCGCAGGAGGGGCATCTCTCGGGCATGCGGAAGGGAAGCGCCCCCTCCGGCCGGAGCTTTTTGTCGGAACTGACTATCTCGGGGATGATCTCGCCGGCCTTCTGCACGAGCACCGTGTCGCCTATGCGTATATCCCTCTCGCTTATGAAATCTGCGTTGTGGAGCGTCGCCCTGCTGACCGTTGTGCCGGCGAGCCGCACCGGCTCGAGCACGGCGTTCGGGGTGAGGACGCCCGTCCGCCCGACCTGTATGACTATATCGACGAGCTTCGTCGATCTGCGCTCGGGAGGGTACTTGAAGGCCGCCGCCCATTTCGGCACGGACGAGGTCGAGCCGAGCTCGGCGCGCTTTGCGAGGTCGTTTATCTTGACGACCGCGCCGTCGGTGTCGAACTCAAAGCCGCCGCGCTCCTCCCCGATCTCTTCGACCGTTTTTATGACGTTTTCCTCGCCGCGGAGCGTCTTTATGACCGGTATGGTGTTGAAGCCGAGCGATTTCATAAACGATATCGTCTCGTCGTGCTTTGAGAAACCTCTGTCGCAATACTGGAGATTGAATATGAATATGTCCAGCCCGCGCCGCGCCGTGATTTTGCTGTCGAGCTGACGGAGGGAGCCGGCCGCCGCGTTCCTCGGATTGGCAAACGGCTGTTCGCCGTTTTTTTCACGCTCGGCGTTGAGCTTCTCAAAGCTGCTTTTCGGCATAAACACCTCGCCGCGCACCTCGATAACGCCGGGATAATCTATTTTCAGCGGCACGTTTCTTATCGTGCGGATGTTCTCCGTCACGTCCTCGCCGACGTCGCCGTTGCCGCGGGTGGCGCCGTAAACGAGCCGTCCGCCCTCGTATCTTATAGCCACGGAGAGCCCGTCGATTTTTGCCTCGACGGAATACTCCTCGTCGGGTCCTGCGGTCCTGATAAAGTTCCTCAGCTCGTCGGTCGAGAAAACGTCGGCGAGGCTGTCGAGCCGCACGGTGTGCCTGATTTCGGCGAATTTTTTGAGCACCGCGCCTCCCACGCGCCGCGTGGGCGAGTTCGGATCGTCGTATTCGGGATGTTCCTTTTCGAGCTCCTGAAGGCGGCGGAACATCATATCGTATTCGTAGTCCGATATCTCGGGGTCGTCTTCGAGATAGTATTTCCTTGAGTGATATTCGATCTGTGCTCTCAGACTGTCGATCTCTTTTTTAACGTCCATGACCGCTCCGTCTCCCGTTACAAAAATCATCTTATATGATACCATAAAACGGCGCAAATTTCAAGTGCCCTTTTTTGGCACTCTCCCGGCGGGGATTTGCAGCCGGCGCCGCGGTCTGACAAGCCGTAATGCGTGAAAGCGACGAAAAATCCCCTCCGCCTTTGTAAACAATCTGTTAATAATGCGGTTTTGCACTTGACAATCGCGAAAAAGCGGGTATAATTATGCGCGTAGGTTGGCACTCGAACGTCTCAAGTGCTAAAAAACACACAACGGAGGGAATAATTATGAAACTTAAACCGCTTGCCGACAGAGTAGTAGTTAAGTCGGTGGAGAGTGAAGAGACAACCAAGAGCGGCATCGTCCTCGCGGCCGCGTCAAAAGAGAAGCCGCAGATCGCGGAGGTCGTGGCGGTCGGTCCCGGCGGGCTCGTGGACGGCAAAGAGATCAAAATGACCGTCAAGGTCGGCGACAAAGTCATAACGAGCAAATACTCGGGGACAGAGGTCAAGATCGACGACGTCGAATACAATATAGTCAAGCAGAGCGACATCCTCGCGATCGTTGACTGACAGGAGGAATGAATCATGGCAAAGAAGATACTTTACGGCGAAGAGGCGAGAGCCGCGCTGCTCCGCGGCGTTGACAAGCTCGCCGACACGGTCAAGATAACGCTTGGTCCGAAAGGACGCAACGTCGTTCTCGACAAGAAATACGGCACCCCGATGGTCGTCAACGACGGCGTGACCATCGCGAAGGAGATAGAGCTCGAGGACAAGGCCGAGGATATGGGCGCTCAGCTCATCCGAGAGGTCGCGACAAAGACGAACGACAACGCCGGCGACGGCACCACGACGGCGACCGTCCTCGCTCAGGCGCTCGTTAAAGAGGGGATGAAGAACGTCACCGCAGGAGCCAATCCGATGATTCTCCGCCGCGGCATCAGCAAGGCGGTTTCGACTGCGGTCGAAAAGCTCGTTGCCATCTCCAAGCCTGTCAACGGCTCCGAGGATATCGCCCGCGTAGGCACCATCTCGGCGAGCGACGAGGTCGTCGGCAAGCTCATAGCCGACGCGATGGAAAAGGTCTCCGCCGACGGAGTCATCACCGTTGAAGAGTCCAAGTCCGCCGACACCTACTGCGAGGTCGTCGAAGGAATGCAGTTCGACCGCGGATACGTTTCGCCCTACATGGTCACCGATACCGAAAAGATGGAGGCCGTCCTCGACGACGCCGTCATCCTCATCACAGACAAGAAGATCTCGAGCAATCAGGATCTTCTCCCCGTCCTCGAGCAGATCGTTCAGGCGGGCAAGAAGCTCCTCATCATCGCCGAGGACATCGAGGGCGAGGCTCTGACTACGATAGTCCTCAACAGACTGAGAGGGACCTTCGTATGCGTCGGCGTCAAGGCGCCGGGCTTCGGCGACAGACGCAAGGAAATGCTCCGCGACATAGCCATCCTCACGGGCGGCGAGGTCATCTCCTCCGAGCTCGGGCTCGAGCTCAAGGACGTTGAGCTCGGACAGCTCGGCCGCGCCAACAAGGTCAAGATCACGAAAGAAAACACCGTCATCGTCGACGGCAAGGGAGATCCCGAGGAGATCAAGGCGAGGGTCGCCCAGATCAGGTCGGCTATCGAGACCACTACCTCCGATTTCGACCGTGAAAAGCTCCAGGAGCGTCTCGCCAAGCTCGCGGGCGGCGTAGCCGTCATCAAGGTCGGCGCCGCTACCGAGACCGAAATGAAGGAAAAGAAGCTCCGCATCGAGGACGCTCTCAACGCGACCAAGGCCGCGGTTGAAGAGGGTATCGTCGCGGGCGGCGGCGTGGCTCTGCTCAACGTCATCCCCGAGGTCGAGAAGCTCATAGCGACGCTCGACGGCGACGAAAAGACGGGCGCCAGGATAGTGCGCAAGGCCCTCGAGTCTCCTATCCGTCAGATAGCCGAGAACTCCGGCCTCGACGGCTCGGTCATCGTCGACACCATCATGCGCAGCAGAAAGACGGGCTACGGCTTCAACTCCGCGACGGAGAAGTACGTCGATATGTTCGGCGCCGGCATCGTCGACCCGACGAAGGTCACGAGATCCGCGCTTGAGAACGCGGCGTCGGTCGCATCGAGTATCCTAACTACCGAGGCGGTCGTCACCGAGATCAAGGAGCCCGCTCCGGCGGCTCCCGCCGGCGGCATGGGCGGCGGCATGGACGGAATGTATTGATTCCCTAAATCGAACATCAATCAGAAAGGACGGCGTCAGCCGTCCTTTCTGTGTGATGGCGTCTGCAAAATTATCTTAATGCTTGACAAAAATTGAAAAATCCGCTATAATGCACGCGGATATGATTAAGTCATGTCAAAAACCATACGAAGCAATAGAGAGAAGGGGGAAAGAATATGAAAAGCAAAATCATAGTAATTATCGTCGTCTCGGTCGTTTTGCTTGCGGCAACTCTAACCGCGATAGCCGCGTCCGGTGCGGATATTTTAGGACTATTACGCGGGAATACGACGGAAAACGGCGAGCCTGCAGTTGAAGGAGAACTTATGAAATCCATCCTCGGCACAGACGCTTATAAAACAAATTTTGACGATCTCACCCCTTATTCCTACGACTTTTTTTTGGTTCAGATCGTCAGGAAGCCGGCTGCCGGGAGAAATATATTCTCGTCAGATTCCTTTTATCTCAAAGATATTTTCACGTTTAACGATGCATATCCCATCGAAAAACTGACTCCGGTTAACGATGATTGCATAGTCGCGGAATATAAGCTTGACAAAAACGGGGAGTATCTCGATACGTTTGTCGTTTTTGACAAGCAAGTGATTACAGACGGCGACAAAAAATATGAGAACTGGCGGTATAGCGGTGAACTTTATTTTGCCGATCGTGAATTGACATTCTCTGATTTTGAAAAATACAAAGGAGAAACAGTTAGAACTGACAAAATACCTTTTGTCGTTGACTTCAGAAGCGTCGGT
>JAFZCF010000168.1 GCA_017552165.1 Clostridia bacterium | reverse complement strand
CTCAGTCTTTGTTTTCAGCCACAATCTGCTCGCCGTGGAGCATGCGGTCTGCGTCTCTTATCACTTTCTCGACGAGCGAACGCATGACGTAGAATTCTCCCACGCCGTTGACGGTGTAGAAGCACCGCCTCGTCGAGTACGAATAGAATTTGTAATCGAGATGGTTTCCGTCGTCATAGTCGAAGGAAAGCTCGAGAAGGAGCGTGTCCTTGCTCTCGTGGCCCTCGTCGACGTAGTCGATGAGCTTCAGATTGAGGAAATCCTTGTAGAGCTGGCGGAATATCTTGAGGTTGTCGGCGTCGTACGCCGTGGTCTTTGAGTTTTCGTAAACGAGGAGCGTCTCGCCTTCTCCGTCGAGGGTAAAGGTGCAGTCGACGTCGATATCCTCTCCGCGGGTGTTCTTTTCGTCGAGACTGCCCTTTATCGCGACCTTGGCAACGTCGTTGATGTTCGACGCGAACACGTAGTTGTCGACGAACTTTAGGAGTCCCCATCCGAGGAAGGCGGCGTCCTCGCTCGACGTCGTCATGCGGCATATCGTGTTATATACCGACGAGAACGCGTAGAACACGCCGGTCTCGTCCGGCTCGGAGAACACCGCGATCGACGTTATGCCGTCAACCGTGTAGGATATCTCGTAATACGGGTTTTCGATGTCTATCCCGTAGTCAGCGAGGAGCTGTTCTTCCGTGATATCGCTCAGCTCCTTGCCGGCTTTTACGCAAAGGTCGGCCGAGAAATCCGAGAAGGTCTCGAGCATCGCGCTGTAGGTCGAGAGATTGACGTTGTAGCCCTCGGGGGCGATGAGCTTGTACGACGGCAGATCCTTGCCGGTCTCCTCGGGAGACATCATGTCGATATGGACGTACAGCTCGCCGTTTTTGATTATGATGAAATCGTCAACGCCGTAGTATGAGGCCGTGGAGACCGGCCAGGTGAGCGACGGGGATATCAGGTTGTGAACGTCGTTCAGCAGCGTGACGGCGAGGGAAGTGTCGAGGATATAGACGACGGGTCTCCCGTCGCGCTCTCTGCCGTCGTATGTGCAGTAGTACCCGCCGCCGGTCGGTATCCTGTCGCCTATCAGCACCTTGTGCTCGGTGCCGTCCATTTTCGTGACGACGTACCAGGCGGGGTCGTTTTCGGGCGCGAGCCCGTATGAGGACAGATCCTCGGTTTCTTCAAACTCGAGACGCCTCATGCTGAGGGTGTAGCCCGAGCTTACGACGAGCGAGGACAGCGCCTCGAGAGAGTACGACACCGACTCCATCCCGCGGATGTAGAAATTGTCGTCGCTCCCGCGGTAAAAGGTGTACGTTCCCGTCGGGTTGTGGACCTCGATCGTGTACATATCCGCCTTTTCGACGTGCTCGAAGAGCAGGATGCGGTTGTTGAGGCCGAGCACTTCGCCGGGCAGAAGCTCCGGCGCGGGCTCGCTGTTCGTACCGGGATTTTCGGCGAGCAGTTTGCTCACCACGAAATAGGTCGGGATCAGCAGCACGACGATCGAGGCGACGACGATGAGCGAAACAAGTTTTTTGCTCATAGCGTCTTTCTCCTTACGTACACGTATACGCCGATGCCGGCGACGATGAGCGCCGGGATGACGGTGTAAAGGAACGTGTAGCGGTAGGCCTCCGCCCGGGTGATGTCAAGATTCGTGTCCTCGAACACCTTGAAATTGATGTCGGCCGGGACCGTGACCCGCGAAAACGTCTTCATGAGACTGAACATTATGTCGCGGTTGGCGTAGCTCTTTGAGCCGATATATTTCGCCGTGTTCATGGAGTTGCCGCCAACGGCGACGACGTAGTTCCTGTCCGGCTCGTTGTCGATATATCTCGTGTCGACGGATACGACCATGAGGTTATATACCCCGACGACGGGCTCGGAGGACGCCGAAAGGTCGGTCGCCGCCGCCGTCCTGTCGGGGGAGGTGGTGAGCACCGCCGAAACGTTGCGCACCGACGAGCCGATTATCGCGGCGTTGTCGGTAAAGGTCAGCGTTATCGGGCGGGCGTCCTTTATGACCGCCTTCGGCGGGGTTGAGACGCTCCTTATCGTCGAGGTGAGGGAGGCGCCGAGCTCGTTTTCGTCCGTCACGTAGGTCGCGACGAGCTCTGTGCCGTCGACATTAAGAGAATGTTCCAATTTTAGCGAGTAGTCTCGTACAAGAGAGTTTTCAAATTTGATTCCCCATTCGTTGAGGTATTCGTCGAGGTTTTCGAGCGGACCCGTTGTGCTGTCCATGAATACCATGAGACCGCGGCCCTTGCCTTCCTGCGTGATGAACAGGTCGATCTTGGCTATCTCGTTGACGGTATCGCCCGCGCCCCAGAAATCGTATTTCGGGTTGGCGATGACCATGACCTTGCCGTTTTCGGAAAAATCGGCTTCCCTGAGATTCAGCTGTTCGACGCTGTATCCGGCGTCGGTGAACATCTCGGCGAGCGGTCCGTCGAGGGCGACGTCCTCGTCCGCCTCGCCGTGGCCCGTGAGGAAATACGCGATGGGGCTCTCGGCCGCCGCGAGCTGAAGGATGGCGGCCGTCGTCTTGTATTCGCCGTTGAAGGCGAAGACGTTGCCGGTGTCGGAGTCGAAGGTGTAGAAGCTCTCCATCTTGTACAGACGCGAGGCCGTGCCGTCGGTTATGATGACGGACGTCGTCTTGACCCCCGAGAGCGACGTGCTCATGAATTTGCTGAGCGCCGACGGGTGGTTTATGATGTCGACGTACTGCACGCTGACGAAATCGAACTCCTTGTCATATTCCTTCGCCAGATTGTGCACGAGGCGGGAGGAGTATTCGGAGTCGAGCGAGTCGGCGTCGCTGCAGAAGATTATGTCGATATGGAAATCCTCGTTTCCGCGGAGCCCGTCGAGCAGATCGCGGGTCGTGTCGGTTATGGAGAACACCTTCTCCTTCGTCATGTCGATATAGAGGGTGTATTTTTCGGCGAACGCCGAGAATATCGCGTTTGCCAGAACGACGAGCGCCACCACGGCGACGGTTATCGCCACGGCGAGCGCGCCGAACTTGAGCCGGCGGTGTTTGCTTATCCTCGAGGCGGCGGTGCCGTTTTCGTTTCTGCTCATTTCGGTACCTCCTTATGCCCAGCGGCGCTTTTCGCATATCCTGACGGTGAGGAACAGGAACACGAAGCAGATCGAGGCGTAGTACAGAATCGCCGTGAAATCGAACACGCCGTTTGCGAATCCGCTGAATCTCGAGAATATCGAGACCCAGCTCAGGACGTTTTTGAGCCACGCGACGGGGATCATGGAGTTGAGCATGCCGACAACGAGGAACAGGACCGAGATGCCTATCGTTCCGAGCGCCGCGATGAGCTGATTTTCCGTCAGGGACGACACGAATATCCCTATCGCTATGAATGCCGCGCCGATCAGGAGGAGCGCGATGACGGAGCCGAATATCACGGCGCCGTTCGGCTCGTCCTCGGCAGCGAAGCGCGACAGAGATCCGAAGTTTATACAGCCGACGAGCACGGTCCCGAAGAACACGGTGAAGGCGGCGAGGAATTTCCCGAACACGATCCCGCCGAGGGTCGAGGGCGATACGAGGATCAGCTGATCGGTCTTTGTCCTGCGTTCCTCGGCAAAGAGTCTCATCGTGAGGAAAGGAAGGAGCAGCGCGGCGACGAAGACTATCATCGTGAAATACGACGATATGTCGCCGGACTGTTCGAGAAGGGTATTGATCGAGAATATCCCGCCGTTTGCCGCGAGGAACGCGGCGACGAAAACGTACCCGACGGGCGTCCTGAAATACGCGAGGAGATCGCGATTAAATACTGCGAACATCTGTTTTCACCCCCGCGGCGCGGCGCTCTTGCGCTCTTTTTTCTTTTTGTCCGGCGACGTCTTTTCGGTGAGCGAGAGGAAGACGTCCTCGAGATTCGCCCCGGTCGCCGTCAGACCGATGAGATACCAGTTGTTTTTCGCGAGCAGGGAGAACATCGGCTTGCGCACGTCGATCCCCGCGTCCGCCTCGATCACGTAAGAGGTGCTGTCCATGTCGAGGGTGCTCTCGGTCTCGACCTTTCTGACCCCGCTGAGGGACCGCAGCGCCTGGGAGACCTCCTTTTCGGGGCCGCAGATCTTTGCCGAGAGGAGGCGCGTGCCCTCCATCGCAGCGCCGAGATCGTTCGTTTTGCGGTCGGCGACGATCCTGCCGCGGTTGATTATAATTACGCGGTCGCAGACCGCCTGGACCTCCGAGAGGATATGCGTGCTGAGGATCACCGTGTGGCTGAGGCCGAGGGTGCGGATGAGGTTCCTGACCTCGACTGCCTGCCTCGGGTCGAGGCCGACCGTCGGCTCGTCAAGGATTATGACGGGCGGATTGCCGACGAGCGCCTGGGCGATGCCGACGCGCTGTCTGTATCCCTTTGAGAGATTGGCGATCAGCCGCCCCTTGACGTCCGAAAGACGGGTGACGTCGATGACCTCGGCTATGTGTTTTTTCCTGTTCAGCTTGCACTTTTTAAGGTCATAAACGAAATTGAGATACTCGTTCACCGTCATGTCGGGATAAAGCGGCGGCTGTTCGGGAAGATACCCGATCCGCTTTTTCGCCTCGTCGGGGAACTCGAGGATGTCGAGCCCGTCGATCGTCACGGTGCCGTCCGTCATCGAGGTATATCCCGTCAGGATGTTCATGGTCGTCGATTTGCCCGCGCCGTTCGGCCCGAGGAAACCGACGATCTCGTCCTTGTCTATCTCAAAGCTGACGTCGTTCAGCGCGTACCGCTGGCCGAACCGCTTTGTAAGATGCTCGATTTTGATCATTTGCTGCTCCGTAGATGGTATGCGGACGCCGTCGGCGCCCGTCTGCATACGAGAATACAAACTAATTATACCACGGCTATGTGAATAATCGGTGAACGCCGGGAAAAACCGGGATACCGAAAAGGTGAAAACGGGCCGACGGCCGGCATCCCGTTTACGGCTACCGCCGGCGGGTCTTTACATTCCGCGGATTTTGTGGTATAATCATATCCGATTGAAGAAAAGGTGACAACAACTCATGATCGTACAGCTTGACGAAGCGAAAAGAACCCTGATATCGGCGACCGGCGAGGCCGACGAGCTTAAATACCAGCTCAGGATCGACGATCTCCGCCGCCAGTGCGAGGAGCTCGAGGCGAAGACCCTGGCCCCCGATTTCTGGCAGAGGACAGACTCGGGTTCGGTGCTTCAGCAGATAAAAGACAAAAAAACGACGATAGAAGAATACGAAAAACTGCGCTCGGCGCTCGACGACGCGCTCGTCCTCTGCGAGATGGGGATAGACGAAAACGACGAGTCGGTGACCGAGGAGGTCCTCGCCGAGACCTCGAGGATCACGTCGCTCATCGCGCAGATGCGGCTCGAGACTCTCCTCACGGGAGAATACGACCACAGCAACTGCATCCTGACGATACACCCCGGAGCCGGAGGCACAGAGGCGCAGGACTGGGCGCAGATGCTTTACAGGATGTATACACGCTGGGGCGAGGCGCACGGATACAACGTCAAGCTTCTCGACTGGCTCGACGGCGACGAGGCGGGCATCAAAAGCGCGTCCGTCATGTTCGAGGGCCCGAACGCCTACGGCTTCCTCAAAAGCGAAAACGGCGTCCACCGTCTCGTGCGGATATCTCCATTTAACGCGGCGGGCAAGCGCCAGACGTCCTTTGCGTCGGTAGAGGTCGTCCCCGAGTTTGCCGATCTCGACAAGGAGATCGATATTCCCGCCGACGAGCTCGAGATAACCGCCCACCGTTCCTCCGGCGCGGGCGGCCAGCACATCAACAAGACCGACTCGGCGATACGGATAGTCCACAAGCCGACGGGCATCGTCGTGGGCTGCCAGACGCAGAGATCTCAGCTCCAGAACAAGGAATACGCGATGAGGATGCTCAAGGCGAAGCTCCTCGAAATGCGCATCGAGGACGCCGAGAAAAAACTCAACGACATCAAGGGAGCCAAGGCGGACATCGAGTGGGGCTCGCAGATCAGGTCGTACGTATTCATGCCCTATACGCTTGCGAAGGACAACCGCACGGGCTTTGAAATGACAGACATAAACGCCGTCATGGACGGCAGGATAGACGGATTCATAAACGCGTATCTGAAATATCTGAACGCGCAGGATTAACGTCGGGAGACCGTCCGGCGCGGTACGCCGGGAAAGGAGAAAACCTTGAAACAGACAAGATTCACGCTCGGGATCGTATTTCTTATCCAGGCGGCGCAGTGCGTCTTTCTCGCGATAAGCTACCTTTTCAGCGACAAAAAGAGGACGGCTCTGCCGTTCACGATCCTCGCTTTGCTCAATTCGGCGGCGGGGGGCCTCTGTCTCGCTGAGATAATCAAAGAAAAGGCCGACGTGTCGGAGATGAAAAAGGCGGTCGAGGAGCTTTCGTCGACCGAGATCCCCGACGTCCCCGAGATCCCCGTCGACGACCTCGCCGACGAGGAAGAGTTCAAATAATCATAAGTCAGAAAGGACTTTGAAAATGAAAAAAATCGTTGTTTGCGCGATCGCCGTCATTCTGACGCTCGCGCTCGCGTCGTGCCAGATAATCGACACGATAAAGAACCTCGGCAACGGCGGAGACACCGCCGCCGCGACGGAAAAGCCCTCGGACCCCGCCGCCACGACGGCCGAAGGCAAGGCGACCGAGACCGACAAGGGGACCGACCCCGCGACTCAGTCGGAGACGGAAACCGATACCGAGCCGCAGCAGTCTGAGACCGAGCCGTATATCGACCCGGCTCCGCAGCTTGTCGAGGAGACTCTCCTCGACGCGGGCTCCTTCGCGCTCCTTGACGACCTGCTTTATATCGGGTCTGCGCTCCGCTCGGTCGGCGCGGATTTTGACGACGCTTCCGATATGACCCAGGAGCAGGCGTTCCGCGCGATAATCGGAGAGATCGAATACGTCAACCAGATGTATGAGGATGTCCCCGACGGCGACGGATCTCTCCAGAAGACCGTGACGGTCTACGCCGACGAAAAGGTCGACGAGAGAACGGAGATCAGGTTCGGACGCAAATACGACCTCAAGACGATCAGTTACGAATATACCGACGAGTTCGGCGACGAACATTCCGGCAAATACGGCGAGGGCGAGGGAGTCGTCGTCAAGTGGGTCGGATCGGCTCACGGCGGAACGTTCTCCCATCAGGAATGCGAGCAGATCATAGAGCAGAAGTTCTCCGACGGAGGCGTCCTGTACAAAGCGACGGTCGCTTTCTATACCGAATCCGAGGCGCCCCAGGCGGGATACGAGGATCTCTATAAGTTTATCGAGGACGGCGGCTATGACACCTGGGTATTCCTCCATGACAAATACGAGGTAATGTTCAGGGACAACGGCGGCGTCGTGTCCGTTATCTCCTATCATCCGATATCGGTCGGCTGACGCAAGACACAAAAACAGGCGCGCATCCGCGCGCCTGCGTTTATTTTTTTCCGAAAGTACACGGAATTATCACATTCCGGAGTTATAATAATGAAAACGACCGGGCCGCAGCGCCCGCAAGGAGGAAAAAGCTTTGATTGAGGTAAGAAATCTTACCAAGGTATACGGGGATCACATCGCCGTCAACAACCTCAGCTTCACGATAGAGCAGGGGAAGATATACGGCTTTCTCGGCCCGAACGGGGCGGGCAAGACCACGACGATGAACATGATCACCGGATGCCTCGCGCCGACGGCGGGCGAAGTGCTGATCGACGGCGTAGATATGTTCGAGGACGCCGTCACGGCGAAAAAACGCATCGGATATCTCCCGGAGATACCGCCGGTATATCCCGACATGACCCCCTTCGAATATCTGAAGTTCGTCGGCGGGGCAAAGGGCGTCCGCGCGGCGGACATGACCGAGGCCGTTTTTTCCGTTATGGAGGAGACAGGCATCACCGAAATGAGGAACCGGCTGATCAAGCACCTTTCAAAGGGATACCGTCAGCGCGTGGGGATCGCCCAGGCGATGCTCGGCGACCCCGATCTCATAATTCTCGACGAGCCGACGGTCGGCCTCGATCCGAGGCAGATAATCGAGATACGCGACCTCATCGCTACCCTCGGCAAAACGAGGACGATCATCCTTTCGAGCCATATACTCGCCGAAGTACAGGCGGTGTGCGACCACGTCATGATACTCAACGAAGGCCGCCTCGTGGCGTCCGACACGCTCGAGAACATCCGCCGCGACAACACGCCGGAAAACGCGGTGCTGCTCACAGTCAGGTCAAATCCCGATTCCATAAAGAAGACGGCGGAGAGCGTTCCCGGCGTGACGGGATGCGAGATCACCCCCGGGAAAGGCGAAAACATCTACGACGTGAGGGTTGAGGCGGAGCCCGGGACCGACGTGACCGAGGATCTTTTCCGCGCCTTTGCCTCGGGCGGCTTCGGAGTTATGAAGCTCACGCGCGAGGAGCCCTCGCTCGAGGAGATATTCATAAATCTGACGGAGTACTTCGAACCCGACGAAGAAGAGGCCGCCCCGGACGGGGACGGCGAGCCCGGGGACGACGGCGAGGAAGAATATGAAGAAGACGAAGAAAAAGAAGATGAGGATGAGGACGGCGACGACTACTCGCCGCTCTTCGGAGGAAGGAGGGACGGCCGATGATCTCAGTATATAAAAGAGAATTGAAATCGTATTTCTCGACGGTCATCGGTTTTATCTCGATAGCTCTGATGGTCGCCGTGACCGGCATCTTCGTGAGGATCTACTGCCTGACCGGAGGATATCCGAAGTTCGAGGCGGTGCTTCCCAGCTCGGCGATCGTGCTCATGCTCGCCGTTCCGCTCATCACTATGCGGACCTTTGCCGAGGAGAGGCGGCAGAAGACCGATCTGCTGCTTTACTCCCTCCCGCTGACGACGGGACAGATCGTCGCGGGCAAATATCTCGCCACGGTCACGGTCCTCGCGATCCCCTGCGGGATAATGGCGTTCATACCGATAATCCTTTCGTTCTACGGGACGGTCAATCTCGTTTCGGCGTACGCCGGGCTGATCGCGTATTTCCTGCTTTCGTGCGCCATGGCTGCGATATGCATGTTCATGTCCGCCCTTACGGAGTCGCAGGTCATCGCCGCCGTGCTCGGCATCGGGACTCTGTTCCTTATATATATCTCGTCGGCGATCTCGTACACCGTCCCCACGACGGCGATAGCGTCGTTCATAGCCCTGACGGTCGCCGTGCTGCTGCTCGGCGTCGTGATATATCTCTTCACGAAGGATTACTGGATCGCATTCACCGTCGCGGTCATAATCGAGGCGGTGCTCGTCGTCATTTACATCACGAACGGCTCGGTCTATACCGGTCTGTTCCAGAACGTCGTCGAGAAGGCGTCGCTCTTTGACAGACTCGGGGATTTCGTGAGCAACGAGCTTTTCGACATGACAACGGTAGTGTATTACGGCTCGGTCGCCGCGCTGTTCTGCTACCTGACCGGCGTTGTCTTCGAAAAACGCCGCTGGAACTGAGAGGCGCGACATGACCGGAAAAGAAAAGAAGATAAAAAACGAACGGGCCGTCAAGCTCGGTTCAGTCAGTCTCATCGGCGCGGCGATAGTCCTCGCCGTCGTCATTCTCGTAAACGTGGCGGTGAACGTGCTCCCGTCGCGATTCACGAAATACAATCTTTCGAAAAACGGCGTTTACGACATTTCCGACGCGACGAAGGCGCTCGTGTCGGGAGTTAAGGACAAGGTCAGCATCTAC
This sequence comes from Clostridia bacterium, assembly GCA_017552165.1. The sequence continues at coordinate 3,280 of JAFZCF010000168.1, read as the reverse complement.
GTAGTGTCCGAATCGAGCTCGGTCGACAAGGTCACGCTTGAATACGCCAAGCGGCTCGCGGATCTCAATTCCAACATAGTCTGCGAGCAGATAGACCCGAACATAAAGCCGCTTTTCATAGGGAATTATACCGATGAAACGCTCGACTCGTCGGAGACCAGCATAATAGTTGCGAACCAGAGCAACGGCCGCTCAAAGGTGATAACCCAGTCGGAGATCTATTACAGGATGTACACCGACCAGGAAGTCATGATGTACTATTACTACTACGGCCAGGAGGTCGACAACCCGACGTACTTTGACGCCGAGAACTGCCTCGCCACGGCGATAGACTACGTGACTACCGACAAACTCCCGACGGTCTATTATACCTCGGGACACGGCGAAACCGCGATAGACGCGACATTTTCGAGACTTTTGAAGGCAGAGAATATCGTGCTGAAACAAATCACCACGCTTTCCTCTGCAATGGTCCCGGACGACGCGGACGTTGTCATCGTCAACTCTCCGACTTATGACTTTACGGAGAATGAAACGGCGACGCTCTCAGCTTACGTCGACGGCGGAGGCAAGGTGATACTTATCACAAATCTCGGCGACGCTCTGTCATCGATTGATCTTCCCAACATGTACGCTTTCACAAGATCGCTCGGCCTCGATTACGGTTATTCGCTCGTCTGTGAAGGAAGCGCAAGTTATTATGAACAGACCCAACCACTGGTCTACGCTCAAGTTGCGGAAAACGAGTACACGACGGGACTGCAGTCCAACGTTCGTATTATAATGCCTGGCGCTCATGAAATTATTATTTCGGATGAAGCGATAGACGGGGTGACCGTATCCGAAATGCTGACAACTTCCGTTCAGGGATATGCAAAAGATTTGACAACGTTCGCCGAAAAAAGCGATTCCAAAGATCCTTACAAGAAGGAAGACGGAGATAAAGAGGGTAAAATCACAATCGGCGCTGTCGCAAGCAAGGGCGACGGATCTCTGCTTTGGTTCTCGTCAGATATGATGCTGAACGGGAATTATGCGAGTCGTTATGCCAACGTCGCCTACATGATGTCCGTCATCACAAAGCTGTCCGGCAAGACGACGGTCGCGACCGCGTCGGCAAAGGCGCTTCAGGTCGAGGCGCTGAACGTCTCCGAGGGCTCGTCGAACACTTGGGGGATAATCCTCATCGGCGTTGTGCCGCTGATACTCCTCGCCGCAGGGATTATAATCTGGTACCGCAGAAAGGTCAGATGACGGGGCGGCCATGAAAAGTCTCAAAAAACTGATAATCCCGGCTGTGATCCTCGTTGCGGCGATCGCCGTTCTGCTCATCGCAAAGGGCATCGCAAAGAGGGAAGAGCAGAATACCCCGGAGGACACCGGGGCAAGCGAGCCGATCTCGCTCGTCGAGTTCTCGTCCGATATCGTCTCCCGCGTGAGCTATGTGTCGGAAAAGGGCGAGGTCTCGGTCGACAAGGACGGCGACAGCTATTATCTGACGTCCGACAGGACCTTCCCGCTCGATCAGACGGTCGGCGCTTCGCTCGTCAGCGACGCGCTCGGCCTCAAGGCGAAGGGATCCATATCGCCGACCGGAACGACCGAGGAATACGGCCTTGAAAATCCCTCGAAATCAGTCGTAATAACCCTTAAAAACGGCGGCAAAACGACGGTGGCGATAGGCGATTTCAATCCCTATTCCGACGTGTGGTACGCGAGGATCGACGGCGGCGGTGCGATATATCTTCTCGAAACGGATATCACCGAGTGCTTCGAGATGTCCCTCGACGACATGATAAAGAACGAGACCTTCACGGCGCCCCCCTCGGGGCTCTCGTCGGTCGGCACCGTCACGCTTGAGTATGAAGACAGGACCGTCGTATATACCCGCGTTCCCGGCACGGACGCCGTCACCGACGAGGACGGCAACGTCATAGAGGAGGCCGTTCCCGACGGCTTTACCAAGCAGGTCGGTGACGGAGAACCGGATTCTTCGGAAGAGGCGTCCGCCGAGGGCTCCGAAGTCTACGGAGAGATTACGGGCATAAAGCTTGACAGGTGGTACGCTTACGGCGTGGAGGGCGAGGCGCTCGCGGAATACGGGCTTGACCCCGAAAATCTCTTCTGCAGGGCGACGATAGCTTATACCGAACAGGTCACGACCTCATCTGGCGAGTCGTCTTCGACCGTCACGGTAGACGTCGAGAAAACCTCGACGCTCCTCATAGGCGCGGCCGTTGTGTTCGGCGACGATGAACTTGATCCCGCCGAAGCCGAGGCCGGCGACGAGACCGAAGCCGCCGAGGGCGACGACAGCGACTACGAGGCCCTGAGATACGTTATGATCGACGGCGGAAAGATCGTCTACGTCGTCCCGGTCGAGGACCTCGCGGCGATACTCGGATAACTGAAAAAAGCAAAAACCGGCTGAGTTCAGCCGGTTTTTTGTTGTTTTCCGTTGTTCAGTTCACGTTCGCCGGATCGTATATCCCGTAGAACGAGTTGGTTCCCGCGCCGGTCCACAGCTCGCAGACTTGCGGATCCGGGTCGTACATCAGGAAATATTTCGCCGTGACGTCGGGGCCGATGAACTGTATCGCCTGCGTGGCCGTGCCGCGCATCGTGGGCTCGTCGGACGGCCAGTTCGGGTCGCCGGTCACCTTGCATTCCCATCTGGTCCACACGCCGTCGGGATCGTCGGCGTACCAGATCTGAAGACGGTCGTAATCGGTGAAGAGCGTCCAGTTGGGATTGCCGTCCGCGTCGTTTCCTTTCCAGCTCGTGACGTCGCCCATTATGATCTCGTTGATCGTGATACCGTCCTTATAGTATGTGAACGGCATGTAATGGAACGCTCCGTCCCAGGTGAACTGTGTGTCGCCTTTTCTGTTTTCCCAGCTTATCGGTCTGTCCTCGCGGGGGATAAGCTTGCCGTCTTCGCTGATCTGGACGTCGATCGCGTAGCCGAAGCCGGTACGCTTTTTAATGTCTATCTTTCCGGCGAAGCCGAAATCCGCGAGAGCGAGCGCCGAGATGTCGCCCGGGTCGTTGTTGTAAAGCGTTCTGACCGTCGGGAGGGCGTTTTCATCCTCCGGCTCGGTCGTCACGGCGGGCTTTTCGGTGGTCTCCGCCGGCTTTGCCGTCGTGTCCGCGGGCTTTGCGCTTTCCTGCGGTTTGGGATCCGTTTCGGCGGGGGCGGGAGCTTCCGTCGTGCTGCCGACGGGTTCGGACGGCGCTTCGGTAGCGGCGGTGCTTGCGGAAGCGCTGCCTCCGACTTCCT
>JAFZCF010000167.1 GCA_017552165.1 Clostridia bacterium | reverse complement strand
GAATGGTACGAGCCGGTGTTCGTTTTTTCGTGCGATCCCGACAACCCGTATCTGAAATCGGTTGACGGTAAGCTCTACGAAAAGGAAACCGGAGAGCTCGTCGAATGCCGGTTCTACCCCGACGGGGAATAATCCGGATCAAAACAGTATAGAACGCAATCGGTTTGAGAGGCGCGCAGCGCTCTTGAACCGATTTTTATATTTTTCAAACACTCCTTGACATTTCCGAGTTTTTAATATAATATCGGTAGCGGTCGAGAGATCGGGAACAAAAAAATATTCGAAAGCAATAATTTTTCCGGCAGGGGATAGTCTGACATTACCGTTTTTTTGCGCCGCGGGACGGAGAGCCGTCCCGCGGCGGCGTTTTTTTGAATTCAACTATTATATCCGTTCGGGTCTTGACTGGACGGGATTTATTTGGTAAAATATCGGGAGAAAATGACCGGCCCCGACCGGCGGCCGTTTGCAAGGAGAAAAACATGATAATTAACCGTCCTCCCATGGGCTGGAACTCTTGGAACACATTCGGGCCCGACATCAACGAAAAGGTCGTAAAGGAATCGGCCGACAAAATGGTCTCGCTCGGTCTAAGACGCGCGGGATACGAATATCTCGTTATCGACGACTGCTGGTCGCTCAGGAACCGCGATGAGAACGGGAGAATAGTCCCAGATCCCGAGAAATTTCCGAACGGAATGAAGGCCGTCGCCGACTACGTTCATTCAAAGGGACTTAAGTTCGGAATGTACTCCTGCGCGGGCTCGATGACCTGCGGGAGCTATCCCGGGAGCTTCGATTATGAGTTTATCGACGCCGAGACGTTCGCGTCGTGGGGCGTTGACTATCTGAAATACGATTATTGCTTCAAGCCGACCAGCACGCAGGGGGATCAGCTTTACCGCCGTATGGGCATCGCCCTCGCAAACTGCGGCAGAGACATCCTCTTCTCCGCCTGCTCGTGGGGCGCTGAAAATACTCCCGAGTGGATAAAGACCACGGGCGCCCATATCTGGCGCTCGACGGGCGACGTTTTCGATTCGTGGGAAAGCATCAAGGTCAACCTCAAACTCCAGAAGGATATAACCTCAAAGAGCGCGACGGGGTGCTTCAGCGACCTTGACATGCTCGTCGTCGGTATGGGCGGCAAGGGCAACGTCGGTCAGGGCGGGTGCTCTCTCGAAGAGTACCGCACTCACTTCACGGCGTGGGCGCTTTACGGCTCGCCGCTCATGATCGGCTGCGACATCCGCAAAATGAGCACGGATATCAAAAAACTCCTTACAAACAAAGACGTTATCGCGATAGATCAGGATCCCGCCTGCCGCCAGCCGTTCTATATGGGCGGACACGGACAGGAGGCGTTCTGGGCGAACGACGATATTTTCTGCATCGCTAAGCTGCTCGAGGGCGGCGACATAGCCATCGGTCTGTTCAACCTCTCGGACGGCCCCTCGAACATGGTGTTCCAGCAGAGGAGCCTCGGGCTCGACCGTATCTGCGGCGTTCACCTCGAAATGAAGGAGCTCTGGACCGGAGAGGAGACGAGGACCCGCGACGGGCAGTTCATCCTCTGGGCCCTCCCGCCTCATCACTGCAAGCTTTATCGCTGCAAGGTCGTAAAGGACTGAAATGGCGGACTGCCGGGTCTGCCGAAAAAAACTGAGCAATGACGAGATCGCCGTCACGCGCAAGCTTGTCGGTATGTGCGAGACCGAATTTTACTGCAAAAAATGTCTTGCGGAAAAATTCAGGGTAAGCGTTGAGACGATCGATTCAAAAATAAGCCAGTTCCGCAAAAACGGATGCTGGCTTTTTGCTGATGAAAACGAAGGGGGCGAACAATGAGAGAGATAACGCACAGCGCCGATCTATGCGTGGTCGGCGGGGGACTTTCCGGGACCTGCGCCGCGATCGCCGCGGCGAGGCACGGGCTCAGGGTCGTCCTTATGCAGGACCGGCCTATGCTCGGCGGTAACGCCTCGAGCGAGATAAGGATGTGGATCTGCGGATGCGGATCCCGCAACGGCGAGCTGAAGGAGACCGGCATCCTCGAGGAACTTGAGCTCGAGAATTTTTACCGCAACGACAACAGATGCTATCAGGTGTGGGACACCGTCATATACGAAAAAGCGTACTGCGAGGAGAATATAACCCTCCTCCTCAACACGACGTGTCAGAGCGTGGAGATGGACGGCGACAGGATAGTCTCCGTGCGCGGCTGGCAGATGACCTCCGAGACGTATCACACGGTCTCGGCGGCGCTGTTTGCCGACTGTTCCGGCGACTCGGTTCTCGCGCCGCTCACCGGCGCGGAGTTCCGCCTCGGAAGGGAAGCGCGCTCGGAGTTCGGCGAGTCGATAGCGCCCGAAACGGCGGATCGCAAAACGATGG
>JAFZCF010000166.1 GCA_017552165.1 Clostridia bacterium | reverse complement strand
GCTTTTTTACTTGTTATCCGGGGGCGTTTTATATTTTCTGCGCTTTGCCTTTGCGGTTTCATTTTACTCGGCGTATTCCCCCAGCTTGAATTTTTTGCGGATTTCTTTTTGAAAATATTCCGCGGGTTCAACGTAAACCGCCTTAACTTTTCTCATTGTGTGCCGTCTCTTTCAAAAAAATTCTTATCTTTTTCCGAAGATCGCCGTGCCGGGGCGGATCATCGTCGCGCCGTATTCGAGCGCGAGCAAATAGTTGTCCGACATTCCCATAGAAAGTTGAGGATCCGGGCCGAGCATGCCGCTATCGGATAGTTCTCTGAAAACCGAGGCGACCTTTTCGAAATACGGCCGGTAGTCATCCTTGTTTTCCTCGTACGGGCCGATCGACATAAGACCTGTCACGGAAACGCCCGGAAGGGCGGCAACCGATTCGATAAACGCGCCAGCGCTTTCTGCGGGCACCCCCCCTTTTGCCTCCTCGAGCCCCGAGTTTATTTCGACAAGGCAGGGGGTCACGATCCCCGCCGCCGCCGATCTTTTCGATATTTCGGCGGCAAGCGCGGCGCTGTCGAGTGAATGGATAAGCCCCACGCGGCCGATGATCTTTCTGACTTTATTGGTCTGAAGACGCCCGATAAAATGAATGTGATCCGGGTCAAAGCGCAGCGACGGGAGTTTTTCCTCAAGCTCCTGGACACGGTTTTCGCCCATATAACGAAGCCCGTTTTCGCCTGCGAAATTGATTATATCGACGGGGACGGTCTTCGTCGCGGCGACGACCTCTGCCCTGTATTTGCCGGCAGTCTCGAGTATCCGGAGAAGATTTTCCCTTATCTGATCTTCATCAAAGACCCTAACCGATGATTTTTCCGTCATAAAGATCTTTTCCTCTCGTAATGACAAGATCGTTCTTCGTGAGCCACGCTATCGGGTCGTCGGACTTTGTGGTCCTTTCGGCGACTATGAAATACCCGTCGTACTCGTAAAGCGGCTCGACCCTTCTCATGACGACCTTCGTTCCGCGGAGGGTGTAAACGACGTTATACCCCTCGAGCAGATAGACCGACGACGTCGGTATCCTGAACCCCGTATAGCTTTTACGGACTATCTGGACCGTCTGAGTTCTTGAAAAACTGAAATCCGACGGTATTACCGAACCCCTGAGGATGAGGACCGCAACGTCGCTGTCAACGTCGTATAGGATGCGGTACAGATACATGCTTACCGTCGCGCCGTTGTTCTGCGGGAATTTGACGGAATAATTTTTTCCTGTTTCGAAATAATGCAGCTCCGCCTTGTCTATCTCACATGCTGCGTACCAGATATAATCCGTCACGACCTTGCCGACGGGATAACCGAACCCGGTTGAGGAAAAGTCCTCCGCGGGACTGCTCTTTTTTTCCATAAAAGCGGCGTAGGTCAGCATGGAGATATTACTGCTCGAAAAAGCGGTTTCATATCCGTCGACGAACGAATAAAAATATCCCGCCGAGCTCGTGTTGATCTGCATTTCTGAATTTGATAGTCTCTCGTAAAGCGCGTCGCGCTGCGCGGTGAGCTCGCTTATCAGCGAAGTGTACGACAAAACGCTTCGCGTGATTATCCTTCGTTTATTTAGATTGATCAGCAGATCGTCCTTTGCTACGTTAGCCGCAGACATATTGCCGTCTGACGAGTATTTAAGGAATTCGTAATACCCCGCCCAGATACTCTTGTCTATCGACTCGGTATCAGACCGCCGCTCGGACTCTGTCATATTGCTGTTTTTCAGAAGGTCTATTCTTTTGTTGAGAGCGACAATTTCGTTGAACAGCTCCTGCGAATTCTGCGACGGGAATACCTCCGCGACCTTTTCCCATGCCGCGACCTTGTCTCCGTCGTTTTTGAGATAGTTAACGTTTCCCTCAGTCGTTGAATAAACGACCTGCTCGTTTCTCATAATAACCGCGCGGGAGCTCAGCGTCTCCTCGGCGGTCGCTTCCGCCGCCGTCACGGTGTCAATATCCGGAGTGAAGCCCCCGGTGATGTGGTAAAGAATATACGCGATAATAACGACCGCAAGAACGCCCGAGGCAATATATTTAAGAACGTTTTTGATATACGATGAATCCATTTCGTCCCTCAGCCCAAAAGATGCTCACGGACCGCCCGGAGGACGTCGTCCGCGCCTCCGTCCTCGTCGGCATAGACACGGAGCGCGCCGGGATAGCGCGTCCCGGAGAACCACGTGAGCTGTTTTTTTGCGTAATTGCGTGTGTTTTTCTTTATAAGCTCGACGCCGTCGGAAACCGACATCTTCCCGTCGAGCACAAGATACCCCTCGCGGCATCCGATAACTCCGGCCATCGGGCAGTCCCGCGGGAGATCCCATTTTTCAAGTTCTTCAAAGAGACCGTTTTTGACCATTTCATCGACCCTGCGGTCGACGGCTTCGTAAAGTCTGCCGCGATCCCTGAAGCTGACAATGACGATGAGAGGCGAAAACCTTTCGTCTCCCTTTAGTGAGCGCTCGTCCCACTCCGTCTTTGTCATTCCGGTCCCCTCGAAAATCTCGAGGGCCCTTATAACTCTGCGTACGTTGTTGCGGTGTATTTTCTCCGCCGACGCGGGGTCCACGGCCGCGAGCTTTTCCCAAAGCTCGTCCGGCGACATAAAACCGAGCCGTTCTCTTATCCCCTCGGGGACGCTCGGCGACATTTCTCCCGAGCGGAGCAAAGCGTTGAGATAAAGTCCCGTACCGCCGCAAATCACTGGAAGATTCCCGCGATCCGATATCTCCCCGATGATCCGTCCCGCGTCGCGCCTGTAATCCGCGCAGGAGTATTCGGTGAGCGGATCGGCGTAATCGATCAGGTGGTGCGGGATCCCCTTCATCTGATCCTTTGTAATTTTCGCCGTGGCGACGGACGGCCCGCGGTATATCTGCGCCGAATCACAGGAAATCACCTCGCCGCCGAACGCGAGCGACAACTCAACGGCCAGACCGCTCTTTCCGCTCGCCGTCGTGCCAACGACGGCAACGGTTTTTATTTTTTTGCCGCCATCAGTCATACGATTCCCCGCCTTTTCCGTGCTAATATTATAATAAAATCGCGACGTTTTTTCAAGTACCCGCCTGTCCCCGACGTCCCCGAAAAAAAGAATTTACATACTTGATATTTTGCGATATTGTGGTATAATATCGTCCGTGCCGAGGGCGGCAAATCAATTATACACAGAGGTTTCATATGTTTGAAAACATCATCCGGCTTCTTTCGGAACAACTCGGCGTCGATCCGTCGGAAATCAGCGAGCACTCAAAGCTCTCAGGCGATCTCGGAGCGGATTCGCTCGATATCGTCGACCTGCTGATCGCGATAGAGGACAGATTCGGCTGCTCGATACCCGAGGAAGACGTGGAGGATCTCGTTACGGTAAGCGACCTCGTAGAATACGTTGAAAACAGTATGTGACATAATGAAAAGAAAAAATACAAAACGGGATCCCGCGGAAAGGCTCGTTGCTCTTCTGACTGAAAGAAATCTGACCGTCTTCACGGCTGAATCCTGTACGGGCGGGCTGATCGCGAAAAAACTGACCGACGTACCCGGCGCGTCGCGCGCCGTGAACGGAGGGATTGTATCGTACACGAATGAAATAAAATCCGGCGTGCTCGGTGTCAATCCCCAAACCATATCGGATCACACGGCGGTCTCGCGCGAGGTTGCCCTCGAAATGGCGGAATGCGCGGCAAAGCACGGCGATATCGGCGTGTCCGTCACCGGATACGCGGGAGGCAACCCGTCCTCCGACCCCGTCGGTCTCGTATTTATCGGCGTATCGCACGGGGGAGAAACCGAGGTCTTTCGTCACGAATTCGACGGCGACAGACGTGAGATCAGAGAAAAAGCGGCCGACGCCGCCATCCTTCACGTCATCGACGCAATATCGAAAAACTGACCGGCGCCCTTCGGATCGAGGCGCGCCGCCAACCCGCATTTGATTGACATAATAAAAGCAGACTGATTCTGATATCAGTCTGCTCTTTTTTCGCACGGACGCGCGGAAAATCATTTATAACACGATGCCTGCCGCCCGTTATACGTCAATGTCCTGAGTTATCCTGAAAGAATAATCCGGGAACTTTTCTTTAAGCCCCTTGTCTATCTCCTCGTATATTCTGTCTCTGTCTGAGATAGAATAGTCGAGAATAACGTCGAGATTAACCGCCTTTTTTTTGAGATCGGCGTAAAACCCGTGCACCTGGATCACTCCGTCGAATGACGTGACGAAACTGAGCACCTCTGTTCTCAGAGCCGAAATTTCGGTGTTTTTAGTGTTTGCCGAATAGATCCCGATCCCGCCGAGAATAACGCCGTGTTCGAGATAAACGTTTTCGGCGATCCTGCGCTCCATCGCGTCGATTTCATCGGCGTTCATCGTGTCCGGAATTTCCACGTGAACCGAGCCGATATATCTGTCGGGACCGTATGAATGGAGAATAAGATCGTAGACGCCTCTGACTTTTTCGTCCTTCAGAATGGTCTCGCGTATCGAGGCGAGAAACTCCCGGTCAACGCGCTTTCCGAGAAGCTCGTTGAGCGTTTCGGTCAGCATACCGATGCCGGACCTAATAATGAACAGGGAGATAATTACTCCGACGTACGCCTCGAGGTTTATATGAAAAGTAACGAAGACAAGCGCCGAGGCGAGCACCGAAGCCGAGAGGACAGCGTCATACAGAGCGTCGGTACCTGACGCAATCAGCGATCCGGAGTTGACTTTGTTCCCCATTTTTCTGACGTACACACCGAGCACAAGCTTTACCGCCACGGCGACGGCAATTATTATCAGGGACAGCACAGAATAGTCCGGAAGCTCCGGGCTGATTATCTTTTTGATCGATTCCACGAGCGAGGTCACGCCGGCGTAGAGCACTATCGCGGCGACTATCATCGCCGTAAGATACTCTATCCTTCCGTGACCGAGCGGATGTTTTTTATCCGGTTTTCGCGAGGCGAGCTTGGTGCCTACTATCGTGGCCACGGAACTGATGACGTCGCTCAGGTTGTTGACGGCGTCAAGCACCACAGCTATGGAGTTGGCTATCAGGCCGATGACCGCCTTTACCGCAGCGAGCAGAAAATTCGCCGAGATCCCGATAAAGCTGGTCTTTATTATCACCCTGTCGCGGGCATTCCCTTTCAGGGCGCTTTCGTTTTTTGTATCCATTTCAGTCTCAAATCACAATACGCCCGGATCACGGGATCCGGGCGAAAAATACAGCGGTATAATATTACTTTGTACCGAAGAGACGGTCTCCGGCGTCTCCGAGTCCCGGCACGATGTAGCAGTTGTCGTCAAGTTTCTCATCGAGCGCTGCCGTGAATATATCAACGTCGGGATGCTCTTCCTGAACTTTCTTCACGCCTTCGGGAGCCGAAACGAGGCAGAGGAGACGGATATCCTTTACGCCCTTTTCCTTGAGCATGGAAATGGCGTCGCAGGAACTGCCGCCGGTCGCGAGCATAGGATCGCAGACTATTACTTCCCGCTTATCGATATCCGGAGGAAGCTTACAGTAATAAACAACGGGTTTGTGCGTTACGTGGTCGCGGTAAAGACCGATATGTCCGACCTTTGCGACGGGAATCAGATTAAGAAGCCCGTCGACCATTCCTAGCCCCGCGCGAAGTATCGGAACGATTGCTACTTTTTTCCCCGCGATGCGTTTGGCCGTCATGTGAGCCATCGGAGTGTCGATCTCATAATCGTCGAGCGGGAAATCCCTTGGTACCTCGTATCCCATGAGGACCGTGATCTCTTCCAGCAGTTCACGGAAATCCTTCGGGCCCGTTCTTTTGTCTCTCATGATCGTCAGCTTATGCTGAATAAGCGGATGATCAACTACGTGAAGTACGCCCATAAAATATCTCCTTATATGTGCCGTTTCCGGCGGTACTG